>CAVGIZ010000165.1:0-5441 GCA_963629255.1 Anaerovoracaceae bacterium | reverse complement strand
TGGTTCAGGGCAAGGCTGTCAATTTGGATGGGTACTTTCGTTTGGAACCGCGGCTGACGGGGAATGTGAATGCGACGGGCAAAATTTCAAAGGAAGCGAATCCGCTTGAGATCAAGGTTCGGGTCTTGAAAGAGATGAAGCTTGAGTATAAGGATTACGCGTGGCGTTTGAAGGGCGACCGCGTGCAGAAGGATTGAGGCGAGCGTGTTAATGTTGTGACGAAAATAAAAAATTTTGCGGAGAGGTGTTTTTGTGCTACCATTTTGTCCGTAAATATGGTATAATAGGGGGTAATTTCAATCCCTTAGAAAAGGAAAGGATAGAGACATGAGTTACGCAGAGGCTAAACGTAAGTACGCCAAGATTGGCGTGGACACTGAGAAGGTCATCAAGGACCTGGCGGGCATTCCGATTTCGATGCACTGCTGGCAAGGTGATGACGTGACCGGGTTTGAGACGACGGGCGGTGCGTCCGGCGGCATTCAGACGACGGGCAATTATATGGGCAAGGCGCGCACGCCGGATGAATTGATGGCGGATTTGGATTTTGCGCTGAGCTTGATTCCGGGTCATCATCGTGTGAATCTTCATGCGTGCTATGGCATTCATGGTGCGAAGGTGACGGACCGCGACAAGCTTGAGCCGGCGAACTTCAAGCCGTGGGTGGACTGGGCGAAGAAGCGGAAAATTGGTCTTGATTTCAACCCGACGTTTTTCTCGCATCCGATGGCGGCGGATGGTCTGACGCTTTCAAATCCGGATCCGAAGGTGCGTGCGTTCTGGGTGAAGCATGGTATTCAGTGCTTGAAGATTGCGGAATATTTCGCGAAGGAACTGAAGACGCCGTGCACGATTAACTACTGGATGCCGGATGGCTACAAGGATGAGCCGTCGGATCGTCTGGGGCCGCGGCAGAGGATGGCCGATTCGCTCACGAAGATTTTCAAGGCGAAGTACAATAAGAAGCTTGTGGTGCCGACGCTTGAGTCGAAGCTCTTTGGTATTGGCGTTGAAAGCTACACGGTTGCTTCGCACGAGTTCGTGATGGGCTACGCGATGAAGCACGGGATTTTGGGCTTGCTCGATATGGGGCACTTCCACATTTCGGAAAATGTCGCGGATAAGATCAGCTCGTTCTTGATGGCGTTTGGCAAGGTGGCGTTCCACATTTCGCGCCCGGTGCGTTGGGATTCGGATCACGTGATTCGTCAGAACGATGATTTGCGCGGTGCGGCGCAGGAGATCGTGAAGATGGGGCCTGAGAACTTCATCATTGCGCTTGACTATTTTGACGCGTCGATCAATCGTGTGGCGGCGTGGGTGCTGGGGATGCGCAACATGCAGAAGGAACTCATGAAGGCGATGCTCCAGCCGAATAAGACGCTCAAGGCGATGCAGGATGCGGGCGAATTTACGGCGCAGCTTGTGTTGCAAGAAGAGCTCAAGAGCTATCCGTGGACGGAAGTCTGGGAAGAATTCTGCAAGCGCGCGAAATGCGACGCGGGCGAAGAATGGCTCGGCAAAGTTAAGAAGTACGAACGCGACGTTTTGTCGAAGCGGGCGTAATGAAGGTGCAAAGGTTTGGAAGGTTTGGGATGTTATGCGCCTGGCCTTCCAAACCTTCTAGATATTCCAAACCTTCCAAATATATTGAACCTAGGTAGAACATGAAGGATCGGTTTTTTTCGAAGTTAGATTGGGCGGCGTTTTGGACGGCGACGCTGGTCACGTTTGCAGTTTATTTTTATACGTTGGGTCCGTCCGTTGGATTGGAAGATTCGGGTGAGCTTGCGACGGCGGGCGCACATTTGGGCGTGCCACATCCGCCGGGGTATCCGTTTTGGACGCTCTGCAGTTGGATTTTCTGTAAGATCTTTTTCTGGGTGACGTATATGGGACACCCGACGCCCGCGTGGGCGATTAGTTGTTTTTCGGCGACGGCGGGGGCTTTTGCCGCGGGCTGTACCGCGATGTTGATTTGTCGTTCCTCGCGCGATTTTATTGATCCCGCGGCAGATGAGGAAGGGGACGCGACCGCGGCAGTTTTGCCGCGCTTTACGCCGAGTGCGTTTCTCGCATTTGCGGGCGGCGTTGGAGGCGCGTTGACGTTTTCGCTTTCGCCTGTTGAATGGTCGCAATCAACCATTGTTGAGATTTATTCTTTGAATGCGCTCTTCTTGATGTGGGTGTTTTTGCTGAGCTATCAGTGGATGCGCAAGCCGTCAGATAAGGTTTTGTTCGGGACGGCGTTTGTGTTTGGATTGGGCCTCACGAACTACCAAGTTTTGCTCTTTGCTATTGTGCCTTTGGCGATCATCATTTTGATGAAGAATATTGGCATGTTCCGTGACGTCTTTATTTATTTGATTCCAGTCGCGCTGAGCTATCAGGTTTTGCAGATTGGCCAGTTGATGCGGGCGGACCGCATCATGCAATCGGACGTCATCAACAAGCATTTGCCTGTCCTTTCAACGAGCGCGGCACCTTCCACGACGGGCCTGATTATTGGGCTTGTGTTGCTGGTGGGCGCGATCATTGCCGCGGCAGTTTTGCGCGGCAGAAATGAAAATGAGAAGGCTCAGAAGGTGGCGCTTTATGGCGGTGGGGCAGGTGCGGTGATGATGCTTCTGAGCGCGTTTCTTTTCACATCGAAGAATGTGTGGGCGGGCGTGACTGTTCCCGTTGCGCCGTTGATTGAACCGATGCGCTATGCGCTTATCGCGGCATTTATTGCGGGCTCAGTTGTTGCGGCAGTTTTGGCGGCGTGCGAGAGAGATGAAGAAAAGTTGACCGCGCCAAAGTCGATGAAGTATTTGGGGATTTCTGCCGCGTGTGCGATTGTCGCGATTGTGCTGGCGGCGATGGTGCCCGTCGCGGGTAATGGGGGCTATCAAGGCGAGCCGTACAATTGGACGAAGTCGACCGCGATCTTCTGGGGCTTGATTATTCTGCTGTTTGTGTTGTGCGCGCTCACGAAGAAGAAGGGGCTGTGTTTCGCGATTCCAGTCGCGGGCATGCAGATTGCGGTTTATACCTTGTTGACGCATGGCGCGATGAATGGGCTTACGCATCCGCAAAGCTGGTGGTTTGGTTGGCCGATTGCGTGGAACTTTGTGTTGCTGGCGCTGGCGTGGGTGACGTTGCCGTGTGGCAAGTCGGTCGCGGGCGCGGCATTTTTTGCCCAGCTCGGTGTCTCCTTCTATGCGTACATGCCGATTGTTTCCGACTTGCGCAACCCGCCAATGAATTGGGGCTATCCGCGCACGTGGGAAGGTTTCAAGCACGCGATCATGCGTGGTCAGTATGAAGCGATTGGCGTGCCGAGTTTCCCGTCCATTTTGGCATTCTTCTCGTTCATGGGCACGCAGATGAAACATTACTTCGCGGACGTGATGATGCAATTCACGGACGGCCTTGTTTTCTTCGCGCTGATTCCTTTTGCCGCGGGTGCGTGGATTGTTGAAAAGACGCATCGCAAGACGTTTTGGCAATGGATGATTGCCGCGGCGAGTTGCTTCTTGATGATGTCGTTCCTCCTTATTTTGCTGGCGCAAGTGAAGGGCGATGTGCAGGATGGCTTCATTCAAAAGGTGAAGTTCATTTCGTCGCACGCGATGATCGCGATGTGGATTGGCTATGGACTCGTCTTTGCGGGCGCGCTCATCTGCCGCTATGTGCCGGTGAAGAAGGGTTTGGTCGCGGCAGTTTTGGGCGTCGCGATGATCTTGGGCGCGTTCATTACGCCAATCGTCCAGAACTACACAGATGACCGCCTTGTCTTTGAGCTCGGCGGCGCCGAACAAAACAAGCACACCTTCGGCTGGCAATTTGGCGCGTATCAATTGGAAGGCGCCAAGGCCATCAAGGACCAACTTGTCGCGGACGAAGAACCGCTCCCCGATCCGAATTGGCCTGAGCCGATGGAACCGTTCTCCATCTTCTTTGGCGGCACCGATCCAGGGCGTTTCGTTCCGACCTACATGATTTATTCCGCGAACTATCGCCCGGACGTCTACCTCATCACACAGAATGCTCTCGCCGATGATACTTACATGTCCGTCGAGCGCGATTTGTATGGCGATGAGATTTGGATTCCGTCGAAGGAAGATTCCGCCGAGGCGTTCAACGTTTACGTGGACGAAGTCCAGCGCGGCGTGCGCCCCGCCAATGGCGACCTGCGCATCGAGAATGGCCGCGTCCAAGTGACGGGCGCCTTGGGCGTCATGGAAATCAATGGTATCCTCACCAAGATGATGTTTGACCACGACCGCTTGCGCCATGCCTTCTACGTCGAGGAAAGCTACGTCATTCAATGGATGTATCCCTACCTCTCGCCGCATGGCCTCATCATGAAGATCAATAAGGACCAAACGCCGTACAACGCCGCGACCGCGGCAAAAGACCAGGACTTCTGGGATTGGTACACGCGCCGCCTCCTCAAGGACCCCATGTATCGTCGCGACTTCGCCGGTCAGAAATCATTCTCGAAACTGCGCGCCGCACTCGCGGGACTCTACATTCGTCAAGGCCGCTACATGGAAGGCATGCAAGCTTTCCGCGAAGCCGTCTTGCTCTATCCAGCCTCGCCCGAAGCCACGTTCCGCTACGTCCAAGAATGCCTTATCCCATTCAATCGTTGGGACATCATTCTCGAACTCCTCGACTATACGGACCTCATCGACCCCAACAACCATCGCACGCAAAACATTCGCAAGTACGTCACGCAGATGCGCGAGATGATTGGCGTGGCGATGCAACTTGAGGCCAAGCGCCGCGCCAACAACGGTAAGCTCGAACCGCAAGAATCGCTTATCCTCGCACGTGCCTACTTCACGATGGGCCGCGTCATGGAAGCCGCGCAACTCGTCCGTCTTCTTGTTGATACGGTCAATGAGCCTGCCTCGCTCCAAGCCATCGCGACACTTCTTGTTGCCGCTCACCTCGATGAGGATGCCGAAAAGTGCCTCACGAAATACTTGAAGCTCGTGCCGAAAACGGACTACCTCGCGTGGCTTGACCTCGCCAAGATTCAACATCGCGCGGGGCGCAAAACTGCCGCGCAACAGAGCTTCATCAACGCCTACCAAATCAACAACAAGGAAGTCTGGGCGCTTCTTCGGGCCGATCAAGAACTCATCGAAATTGCGACGCCTCTCTTCCAACGGAAGTAAGTTGCGCGCAAGGATGATTCATGGATGCGAGGCGAGTCGAAAGGCTCGCCTCGTATTCTTTCCCCGCGGCAGATTTCAATCCTCACCAGCACAAAAAACTGCCGCGCAAACCCAATCCACTTTTCATGAAATGTGGATTAACTCAATTTCAATTGTCAAAGATCAAAGCTGTAACCAGCATCATAAAGAACAAAATAACCCGCGGCGGTTTCGCAATCAATGCGGCTCAATTTTGCCGCGGGGAGGGTTTGTCGTCTAGCCCTCAAACGA
>CAVGIZ010000164.1:0-5478 GCA_963629255.1 Anaerovoracaceae bacterium | reverse complement strand
GTGGCGTTGGAATGACGGTGCACTGACCCAAGGTTTCGGGGGGCTGCGCCCCCCGCTCCGTGAGCGAAGGCAGGGCGGGGCTTTTGGGGTGTGTACGAGGCATAGTTTTTTTGGTAAATTTCATTATAAAGATAACATTAGAAAGTTTTTTGAAATACCCTCTTGACGTGAGGGGTAAAAATATGGTATAATATGCGCCTGTTGCACCCGTGGTGAAATTGGCATACACGCCAGATTCAGGTTCTGGTGCCGCAAGGTGTGTGGGTTCAAATCCCACCGGGTGCACCAAAAGCGCTGGCCCCTTCGTCTATCGGCTAGGACATCTGGTTCTCATCCAGGTAAGAGGAGTTCGACTCTCCTAGGGGCTGCCAATGCGCGCGGAGCGCGGAGGTTTTACAGGTTCTCAAGTTTGGAAGGTTTGAAGATAATTGTGCGGCTGGTGAAGTGGGGTTTCATCATTCTCTGTCTTTACCTTGGATCGCTTTTTTTTCGTCAGGAGCATATTCCTGGCGGATGGGTGAGTTTTCTTTTGAACAGGTCGATGCCAGCGGGGAAGGTTGTGCATTGTGATTCGGCGTCGATTGGGTTTCGGTATGGGTTGATAATGAGGGGGTTTGGGGTTTATGAGAATACGACGAATGGGTGTCGGCGGCTGGCGGGTGCGGAGATGGTATGTGTGAAGCCGTGGCCGTGGAGGGTATCGATTACTGGTGCTGAGTATGAGAGGTTGGGGGATGGGTATTATGCGCCGGAGTATGGGGAGGAGACGGATGTGAAGGAGGCGATGGAGGGGTTTTATTTTCCGGAATTGCCGCGGTTTTCGCTTGAGTTGGTGAGGCCTGTTATATTGGGTGTCGCGCCGGAGAAGGTTGAGGCGGAGGTGTTATCGACGGCGGAGATGTTGGATTTTCGGGATTTGAGACTTTGGTGGAATGAAGCGGAGGCGGTTGCGGCGTTGGTGGGGACGTGTCGGGTAGATTTAGCGGAGATGAAGGTGGCGGGGTTTGTGACGGGGCATGCGACGCAGGGGGAGATACGGCCTTTGTTGGTGGCGCTTGATTTGCCGGTGGCGTTGCCGTATATGGATGGGTTTACGGATGTGCCTGGGGTGGTGCCGGCGTCGTGTGGGTGGGAAGTTGATTTGAATGAGACGCGGTTTAGTTTAGATTTGGATTTGCATCCGCAATTGGGGGCGTATAATGGGGTTCAGATGAAGAAGGCGGATGGGAAGTTGAGGCTGAAGAATCACATACATGATGGGCGGCTTGATTTCAAGTTGTGGGTTGGGCCGATTGAGGCGGTGGACCGCGAGGGGCGGCGGCTGGAGGGGAGCGTTTGGGTGGAGTCGACGAATGATACGAATGTGGTGAAGTTTGATGCGAAGAGTCAGTTGCCGTTGAAGGATGCGCTGGATATTGTGGATTATTTGAACGAGGGGGCGTTGGAGGATTTGGAGTGTGAGACGGCGCCGACGGTGTCGATTCGTGGGACGCTGGCGACGGATGGGGCGCATTCGTGGGCGAATGATCTAGGGGGCGCGGCAGAATTTGCGAAGGGGAAGTTTTTTGGGATACCGGTGAGGAATGTGCGGCTTGAGTATTTTTACAAGGGTGATGATGTGGTGTTGACGAATGTGGTGGCATTTGGGACGGCGGGGGGAACGGTGACGGGTGCGGCGAAGTTGACGATACCGGGGCGGGATGAGACGAAGGCGAGTTTTGAATTGGCGGGGGATTATCGCGGTGGATCTTTGGAGGAGATGGCGGATTTGCTGGGGGCGGATTTTGGGGATCGGCATGGGAAGGTTGAGGGGCATTTGGAGTTGGCTGGGCCGATGGCGACGAATTTTGTGGAGAAGTTGAATGGGAAGGGGTCTGTGCATGTGAAGGATGGGAAGATTTCGCAGATGAAGATGTTTGCGGGGATGACGGAATTGTTGGCGGACAAGGTGCCTGGGGTGGCGACGATTGTGAATCAGTCGGATGGCGCGGCAGATTTTGTGATTACGAATGGGGTATTGCGGACATGGGATGTGCGGATTGAGGGGGCGTTGTTTTCGATTTCTGCGGCGGGGGAGTATGACATGGTGAAGGACGATTTGGATTTTGTGGTGCGGGTGAGGTTTATGCGGGATGATTCGATTTTGGGGAAGTATTTTATTCGGCCGATTACGTGGACGTTTTCGAAGTTGCTGATGGAGTTCAAGGTGACGGGTTCCTTGGATGAGCCGAAGTGGAAGTATATTTCAATAGTGGATCGAGTGTTATGAATCTGACGAGTCCGAGTCAAGTTAAGGCGTGGTGCATTGAGCACGATTTTCATCCGAATCGCACGATGGGGCAGAACTTCCTCATTGATCATAATGCGCTGGTGGCGATTGTGGATGCGGGGTTGGAGAAAAGTGCCGCGGAGGGTGGAAAGGCGCCGCGGGTGTTGGAGATTGGGCCTGGGCTTGGGGTGTTGACGGAGGAGTTGCTTGGGCGTGGGGCGGAAGTTGTGGCGGTGGAGAAGGACCCGGTGTTGGCGGCGCGGTTGAAGGAGAGTTTGGGGAATCCGGAGAGGTTGACGGTTGTGGCGGGGGATGCGCTTGAGTGGATTGCGCAGGAAGAAAGTGCCGCGGAAGGGTTTGATTGTATGGTATCGAATTTGCCGTATCAGGCGGGGACGCGGATTTTGTTGGAGCTTGTTTTGGCGCGGCGCCTTCCGGTGATGACGGTGCTGGTGCAGACGGAAGTTGCGGAGCGCTTAGCGGCGAAAGAGGGGTCGAAAACGAGGGGTTTGGCGGGAGTTTGGGCGCAACTTGACTATGATGTTGAAATTGTGCGAAAAGTGGCGGCGAGCTGTTTTTGGCCTCGACCCGAGATTGGGTCCACGGTGGTGAGGCTTGTGCAGCATAATCGTAATTGCACATTTACCCCCGAGGAACGGGAGCTTTTCCGCAGATTGACGAAAACGGCGTTTTCTCATCGAAGAAAACAGCTTGGCAGTATATTCAAAAATATGGTACAATCTACGGCGAGGGCCGAAGAACTCTCAAATGACGATTGGATAAACCTAGTAAAAGGACTATTAAAAAAATGAAGACACCTGAGGAATTCCTTAAGGCAAACAACTTCCCGCTCGTGGGGGAGATTGATCGTGCACAGATGCTCGCGGCATTTATGTCGGAGATGGAGAAGGGGCTTGCGGGCGAGGAATCGTCGCTGCGGATGATCCCTGCGTATGTTGGGGTAGAAGGCAAGGCGCAGCCTGGCATGAAGGCGGCGGTTTTGGACGCGGGCGGGACGAACTTCCGTTCGGCGATTGTCTCGATTCCGCCGCAGATTGAGGACAAGGAGAACCAGCCGATGCCGGGCACGCATGGCGAGGTTTCTGAAGAAGAATTCTATGATGCGTTTGCGAAGGAATTGAAGCGCGTGGCACCGAAGGCGACGGCGAAGAAGTTTGGTTGGTGTTTTTCGTATGATGCGGATGTGACGCCGGATTTGGATGCGAAGCTCAACTGCTGGACGAAGGGGATTCAGGCGCCGGCGATTGTGGGGCAGTATGTGGGCAAGGAATTGCTGAAGCGTTTGGGCGGTGGCTCGATTGCGATTGTGAATGACACGGTGGCGACGCTTTTGGCGGCCAAGGCGATGGAAGGCGAGAAGTCGTATTCGTCGTATATTGGGTTCATTCTGGGGACGGGGACGAATGCTGCGTACGTGGAGAAGAACACGAACATCAAGAAGCTTTCGGGGCTCGATACGGAAGGTTCGATGATCATCAATTCGGAGTCGGGCAACTTTGATAAGTTCCCGCGTTCGACGTTTGATTTGGCGTTTGACAAGAAGCAGCGCGATCCGGGGCGGCACGCATTGGAGAAGACGATTTCGGGCGGCTATTTGGGCGGGCTCGGGCTCGAGATTTACAAGGCGGCGGCAAAGGAAGGGTTGTTTTCTGCGAAGGCGGCGGCTGGCCTTGGTGGGCTGGGGGCGCTCGAGACGATGGACTTTGATAATTTTGTCGCGGGCTACAAGAAGGAAGGGCGGGAGAATCCGCTGGATACGATTTTTGCGGATGCGACGGATGCGAAGATGGCGCGGCGGTTGGGGTTGCCGGTGTTTGAGCGCGCGGCAGTTTTGACGGCGGTGCACCTTGCGGCGTTTTGTATCAAGTCGGGGGCGGGCGCGGATGCGTCGTCGCCGATTGCGATCAATGCGGATGGTTCGACGTATTATAAGACGCGTGCGATTGAGTTTGCGGATATGGTCAAGCGTGAGATGACGGACATGCTGACGACGCGGCGGAACATTCACTTTGAATTTACGCCGCAGGTTGCGGATGCCCCGATGGTGGGTGCCGCGATTGCCGCGATGCTTTAATTTCGAACGATAAGATCTAACACATGAAACTGATATTCGCGTGTGCGTGTTTGTGTGCCGCATCCCTCGCTTCGGCTGTGGAAGTGGATGGGATTGCGGCCAAGGTGAACGATGCCGTTATTCTCAAGAGCGATGTCGTGAATGAGCTGAGGCAGATGGGGGGCGATGCGTCCCAATTTACTGAAGTTCGCAACGATATGATTGATCGCAAATTAATTTTGAAGGCGGCCGTGGATGCCAAGATGACCATGCAAGAATGGGTCATTGATAATCGCATTCGCGAAATCATTTCACGTGTTTTCAAGGGCGATCGGAATTTGTTGTTGGAGACATTGGCGAAGCAAAAGATGTCGTATCCGGAATGGCGTGAGCGCATGAAGGACGATATGATTGTGGGCGCGATGCGGTGGCAGGTGGTCGATAAGAATGTGACGGCGTCGCCTGCGGAATTGAGGGCGGAATATAAGGCGCATCCGGAGCGGTATCGCACGGGCGATCAGGTGACGGTTTCCGTCATTTTGCTGAAGCCTGAGGATGCGGCCAAGCGTGATGCGGTGGATGCCGCGCTCAAGACGAATGATTTTGCCGCGGTTGCGAAGGAGTATTCGTCGGATGTGAATGCGTCGCAGGGGGGCGTCTGGAAAGATGTTGATCCTGAAGATTCGTTCCGTCCCGAAGTTTGCGAAGCGATTGCTAAGATGGCGAAAGGCGAAGTGAGCTCGTGGATTGACCTTGATGGTTGGAGCTTCCTCGTTCGCAAGGATGAAGAGTCCGAATCGAAGGCGAAGACCTTTGCGGAAGCTTTTGACGAGATTGAAGCGAACGTCAAGGAAGAAAAAGCGAAGAAGCTTTACACCGATTGGATTGAGCGTCTTCGCGCGGCGGCGTATATCAAAGTGTTTTGAGGGTGCGAGCGAGGGGTGGACTAAGGGTGCGAGGCACCCTTATCCCCCCTCGACCCCCCTAATCCCACTTAGCGGCATTCTTCGCCGCAAGCGGCGAGAGAATGCCGCGGTCGTGCGATTTATGGGGCGTGAAGTGGGGGTAATGTGTCGGTTAGCGCGGCAGTTTTGGTGGGGGATGGGCTGAAGTCAGGGTGATTAGGGGCTAACGT
>CAVGIZ010000163.1:0-5494 GCA_963629255.1 Anaerovoracaceae bacterium | reverse complement strand
GGGAAACAAGGGTAACGGGGGTTGCACCCCCGCGCCCCCGCGAAGGTGAGGACAAACTTAGTGGCGGATGACAGAATGCAAGCCTGTAAAGCAAGTTTAGATGGCGGCACCCCCGCGCCGTGAGCGTTGGTTGGAGATGATGATATCAAACCAGGGACAGTGGTTAGATGGTGTGACGTGAGCGAAGGTTGGGTGGGGCTTTTGGGATGGAAGCAACGATGGGGGCATTTAGGCGGAGAGAGGTTAGGTTGCTTACGCGAATGGAAGGGGCCTGGGCCGCGGCAAAACGCGGGACGGTGGGCGGACGCGTGGCACACTCAACCGATGGGAACGGGCAAAGAGATGGGGGCTTACGCGAGGGCAGGGTTTGCGCGGTGGGAGAAACTGCCGCGGGGGGAGGGGGTATTGGGGTGCGGTTATGGGGGTTGGGATTGGCCGTGTAGGACATAAAGATTTTTGGGATGGGGGCGGGTATTGTGAGGCAGGTTTTTTCGTATTTTAACATTTTGCACTTGACAGCGGACAAAAAAAAAATGCTATAATACACGCATTCAAAGTCATAAAAGGTTCAGAGATTATGAAAACACCAGTATTTACTAGGGTTTGCGCAATTCTCGCGATTGGCGCAGGGGTCGTTTTTGCCGCGAATGGGGCAGAATGGTCCAGCGAGTATGACGAAAAGAATTCTCGTTATACGCTGACGAACAGTGTGAATGGCACGGCACTTTATTTGACAGTGGCCGGTGAGTTGTCGGTGAAGACGGCTGGGACGATTACGGAGTTGGATTTGAGAAGTGCCGCGTTGCCGAGTGGGTTGCCTGAGATTGTGAAGATTGGGAATTTTCGTGGGCTTGCTTCAACGTTGGAGAAACTTTACTTGCCGGAGAGTACGAAGGTGATTTCGGGGTCGGCATTTCAGGGATGCACAGCATTGAAGTATGTGAAGTTGCCAGAGGGGTTGGAGGTGATTGGTGGGTCGGCGTTTCAGAGTTGTTCGGGGATTGAATTGATTGAGCCGTGTGTTCCTGGGTCGGTGACAAATGTTGGGATGAATGCGTTTCTTTCTTGTTCGTCGATGACGAATGGGTTTGAGTTTGGTTTTGGGACGGACCCGACAAAGGAATGCGTTTTTGCGATGAATAATATCTGCCGCGCGTTTCAGGTGAGGGGTTGTGACAAGGCGCCGTATTTGCGGTTTGGTCCGTGCGTGTATATGGTGCCGACGATGATTTATGAGGGGACGAGGTTGGATAATTTGGAGTGGATTGAGTTTGGTGTGAATGTGACGAACTTTACGGACAACTATAAGGATTGCCCGAAGTTGACGAATATGATTTTCCAACAGACGAAGGATTTTACGTTCCGCAATTTTCAGTTGGGGTGGGCAGACCAGAGCTTCCATCCGTTGCCGAAGACGATGAGGGAGATCACGTGGCATGGGTGGTTTGAGTACACGCGCAATGCGGGCAATCCGTTTTCGAATGTTGGGGATTTGGCGATGCGGTTTATTGTGCCTGGGAACAATTTGAAGTGGGCGGCGTTTATGGCGGACAAGACGAAGATGACGCCGTGGGATGAGTGTAAGGATGCGGATAAGATTGCGTATACGAATCGGTATGGGGTGACGGCGAAGGAGCCGGCGGGGATTTCTGTCGCGGTGTCTGGGGGATTGAATCGGACGTATATTGTGACGGATGGGACGACGTATGAAGGGAACGCGATTCAGGTTGCGGCGTTTGAGAGTGCGTTTGGGAAGGTGACGTTTGATCCGGAGCCGGATGCGAATGGGAATTTTGCCGCGGGGGATGTGACGGTGACGTTTGAGGGGGCGGATGGTGTGACGTTTACGGGATGGGAAGGCGATGTTGCGGAAGAGGACAAGGCGAAGACGACGATTACGATTGCGGCGAGTGGGATTAAGAATTTGACGCCGCGGTTTACGTCGACGTTCCTTGTGTATAACAAGGAGAAGGGCGAGTTGACGGATGGGCAGTGGGTGATGGTGGCCGAGGGTGAGAAGGATGCGATTACGGTGAAGGGTTTGAAGCGGAATATGGATAGTTCGTTTGAGCTTGATTTGCAGCGGCCGATTTATGGTGGCGGGAAGATTATTAAGATGACGAGCAAAGTGGACATCTCGACGGGTTATAAGTTGCCGTTGACGTTGGAGTCGATTGGTGGGTTTGTGTATGATACGCAAGACAAGTATAAGTCGTTTGAGCCATTCTTGCCGGATAGTGTGACGAATGTGGAAGGTTCGGCGTTTCACTGGTGTATCAATATGCGCGGCAATTTGCGTTTGGGTTTTGCGACGAATGCGGCGGGTGAGAGTGTGGAGACGAAGTTGGGGACGGGCTTGTTTACGTGGATGATTCATTTGGGGCCGAAGGTGGAGTTGGGGCCTGGCATTCGGAAGATTCCACTTCGCATGTTCCAGGAAGGTTATGGTGGGACGGGGCGCGATTATGAGGGGCCGTTTGATTTTTGGATTGGGCCGAATGTGGAGCAGGCGATTACGAGCGCGGCGTATGGTATGCGTGGGACGGATACGACGAAGCCGCGGCCGTTGAGTGTGCATTTTGAGGGCGATATGTTTGATGGGTCGAGCGGGATGTTTATGCCGGCGAGTGTGTCTTGGCATTGGGATGGTTTGAATCGATATGTCGTGGACTCGTGGACGGTGAGTGATTATCCGAAGGCGTATGCGATTCGTTTTTATGTTGGTGCGGAAGGGTGTAAGAAGTGGTGGGAGTTTGTCAATGATACGAGCAAGGTGAAGCCGTGGGACAAGTGTACGGAGGAGGAGCAGGCGGCGTATTGGGAGATGTTCCCGAAGGGGGATGTGTATGGGAAGAAGCATCCGTATGGATTGACGTTGGAAGGCGCGGTGATGACGAACGAGGCGGACAATGTTTTGTATGGGACGGGTTTGCCGAAGAACCAGTGGGTGTTTTCGTTGAAGTCGTCTGGGTTTATTATGCGGTTGCAGTAAGGCCCAAGGTTTCGGGGGGCTCGAGCCCCCCGCGCCGTGAGCGAAGGTGAGGACGGGCTTTGGGGGCGGAAGCAATGATGTGAACATTTAGGTGGGCTTGCTTAGGTTAATTTCGCGCAGGGGGCGGGGGATGATTTTTGAGGTTGGGGCTTGCGGTGGGGGCGAGGATATGGTATAATATGGGGTATGAAGATTTTTAAGATATTGGGTTTGTCGGGCGCGGCAGTTATGTTGGCGCTTTCGGCGCGGCAGATTTTTGCGGCGACGTTGCCACGCGTCAATGAGGAACTGGCGAGTTCCTATCGTTCGGATTTGATTGGTCCTGAAATGTGGACGGGGCAATGTCAGACGGGGATGTGGGATTTGAATGGGACGGCGCAATCGTATCAGGAACATGACGTGCCATTTTTGATGGTGCCGCGTCCGAGGCTGGGGCTTTCGGGGAGGCTTTCGGTGGTGCATGAAGTGGTGGGGCTTGAGGATGCGCTGACGTTCAAGGTGCTGGATGGTGGGAGGGAATTGAAGTTTGGGGTGGTGAGGAATCATTGGACGCCGGCGATGATGACAACGTATTATCGCAGTGAGAAAATTGCCGCGGAGGAGGGTCCGTACGTGGGGGGGACGGTGGTGAAAGAGGTGAAGGCGATTTTGGAGGACAACACATTTTTGGCGGAGGTGACGATCAAGAATGCGAGCGCGGAAGAGAAGGTGTATACGGTTGAATTTGAGACGCGGGGTGGATTGCCGAAGGTGGGCGAGTGCGGGAAGGAATGGGCGTTTGAGACGGTTTCGATGTTGGAGAATATCAAGCGCAAGACATATGCGTGTGCGAAGGGAAGTTTGGATGGGAGCGCGGCGAATTTTGTTGTGAAGGGGCATGGGGAAGTGACGTTTCGGTATGCATTGGCGCTGGCGGCGGAAAGTGCCGCGGAGGCAGACAGGCGGGTGCGCGCGGCACTTTTGGATGGGGAGGCGTTTCGGAAGAATGTGCGCTCGTTTGATGAATGGTATGGGAAGAATGTGCCGCGGTTTGAGACGGCGTCGCCTGATTTGAGGAGGATGTATTTGTATCGGTGGTTTGTTGTGAAGCGCTCGATTCATGAGGCGCGGCGGGTGATTGCGGGTCATGAGTATCCGCGGACGGCGATTTATGAGAGTCCGTATGGGGCGTGGTTTGATTGTGTGATTGGGTTGCCGGTGCCGGTGCAGATTGTGGAGGCGCGGTGGATGCGGGATGCGAGTGTGGTGAGGGATCATGTGTTGAATTGGTGTGAGGGCGTGCGGGGGTATCGGGGGTATATTCAATTCACGGGGCATTCGATTGCGGAGTTGATGAAGGTGCATCCGTCGAGGGAATTTGCGGAGAAGGTGTATCCGGCGGTGAAGGAATTTGCGGGTGGGGAGATGGAGGCGTTGCCGGTGCAGGTTGGGAGCTGGATGACGGGGGCGGAGTATCAGCCGAACTTTTATCAGTTCACGGAACCGAAGTGGGATTATCGGAGGGATAAGGAATATACGAATGAAGTTGGGTATGCGCGGCTGGTGCGGCTTGATACGGCGATGTATGGGATTGGGAATATGTTGGGCGCGGCAAAAATTGCGGAGATGGTGGGGAAGAAAGAGGACGCGGCAGAATTTGCGGCGCGGGCGGGGAAGGCGATTGGGATTATTCGGTCGCGGCATTGGGATGAGAAGTTGGGGATGTTTTTGGCGGCGGAGCCTGGGACGTATCGGCTTGCGGATGAGGCGCCGTGCTATGATAGTTTTGCACCGTATTTGTGGGGGACGATTTTGGATGAGAAGTATTTGAGGGCGTTTGATAAGTTGATGGACAGGGACTGGTTTTGGGATGATTTTCCGCTGACGACGTGTGCGAAGTGGTGCGTGATGTATAATTCGGCGAATTGTGTGGTGTCGCCGAATGTGGGGACGCGGGAGAGACCGCATACGTATGGGTGTTCATGGAATGGTCCGACGTGGCATTATGCGAATGGGTTGTATGCGGCGGCGTTTGGTGAGGCGGCGCGGGTGAAGAAGGAATGGCGTGGGAAGTGGTTGGAGTTTTTTGATGGGTGGAATGAGACGCAGTGGGCGTATGGGGATCGGACGGCGCCGCGGGCGGCGGAGCATTTTCGGCCTGAGGATGGTGGGCGCAATAGTGGGGCGTGGGATTATTTTCATAGCGCGTGGTTGAATCCATTCTATTTGTATTGGTGTGGGATTTCGATTTCGGATGATTTGAGGACGATTCGATTTGAGCCGTTTACGGAGGAGGAGTTTCGTTTGGAGAATGTGCCGCTTGGGGGGAAGGAATATACGTTTGAGCAGCGGCGCAAGGCAGATGGGACGTTGGAACGGTTGGTGGAGGAGACGGGCAGGGGGAGATAGGGCCGGGCTGGGTGCTGGTGTGGCTGGGTGCTGGCTGGTGGGCTTGGCTTGGTGTTAGCTGCACTTCGGTTCGGGGCAACGGTACTCCCCATTCCCTTTCGGGCGATTTCGGCG
>CAVGIZ010000162.1:0-5544 GCA_963629255.1 Anaerovoracaceae bacterium | reverse complement strand
GCCGAAATCGCCCGAAAGGGAATGGGGAGTACCGTTGCCCCGAACCGAAGTGCACATTACACAAGCCAACCAAGCCAGCCCACCACACACCAGCCAGCTACACCAGCCGCGCTCCCACCCCTACTCGCCATCCCCAGGCACAATCGCACCCAACCCCTTCAATCCCTCTCTCACCTTCCCCAAATCCACCGCCCCCTCCTTCGCCGCCATCCCCGCGGCCACCCCCGCCGCCTGCCCCATCGCCATACACGCCGCCTGCACCCTCAACCCAGAATTCGCCGCGCGGTCCGACCCAATCGCACGCCCCACCACATACACATTCTCCACCCCCTTCGGCCTCATCGCAGAAAGCGGAATCGTCGCCACAACCCCCTCCGCCAACTGCCGCGGCTCGACTCCCTTCCCACTATGCAAATCCACCGGATAAAACGCATACGCCACCGCATCCTCAAACACCCGCCCCGAAACATAATCCTCCTCACTCACCATCGTCTCGGCCACCACCCGATACGTCTCCCGCACCCCACATTCCCCCGCCATCGAAACCACCTTCACCTTCTCAAGCCCCGCCTGCTTCCTCAAAAACCTCACCATCCTCAACATCCCCGCACGCCCTTCCAAATTCGCCGCGCTCCGCCCTTCCGCACTCGACCCATCCGCTCCCTTCACATAATTGTACACATCCCCAAGCGCACGCAAATAATGCTCAATCGAAATCCGATAATCCCCTTCCTTCAATTCCCCAGCCGCCTTCGCCTTCGCCGCGGCACTTTCCAACGCCACAAAATCAAGCCCATTCACTTCACACCCCAAATCCAAATGATACGCATACGACCCCGGCTGACGCTCCTCTTCCTTCACCCTCTTCGCCCCCATCATCGCCGCCACGCTCGCCGACCCCGTCGCATCAATAATCTGCCGCGCCCGAATCACCTTCTCCTTCCCCAATGCCGCAAGCCTCATCTCCCACTCATCCCCAATCCTCTTCACCCCCACCGGCGCCGTATAATACAAAATCTCAACCCCAGCCGCCCGCAACGCCTCCTCCGCCAACGCCACATAAAGCGGAACCGGCACTCTCAACTGATGCTCCCAATGCTTCCATCCACACGGACGCGAAAAATCCGGCAACGCTCCTCCCGCCATCAACACCGCATTCGTACATAAATCCCATCCAGGCCCAGCTATCACCTGCCGCCCCCACGCATGAAACAACCCCGGCCAATTCACTCCCCCCACCGTCATCGTCCCTCCCACTTGACTCCCCTGTTCCACCAATAAAACCTTCGCTCCAACCTTCCCCGCACAAATCGCCGCGGGCACCCCAGCCGTCCCACCCCCAACCACACACACATCATACACTTCCCCTGCCCCCACCAATCGACAACACAAAACCCCCGCGGCAAAAACCGCCGCGCCCCCAAACCTTCTAAACCTGTTAAACATTTTCATACCCCATATTATATCATATTTCCGCCGCGCCCGCAATCCCAAATCTGCCGCGCCCCCTAGTGTTGATGGTCAAGCTGTGCTTGACCATCCCACCCTTTGTCCTGTGCTCTCCCGCGCAAGCTTTTGGAAAACCTTCCCATCCCCCAAACCTCATGCCTGCTCCTCGCGAAGCAAGCGAAGGCGTGAACCGAAGCTTTTTGTTAGGCTCGGAGTTGCCCTGCCGCGGCACTTTTACTTCGCCCCTCGCCTCAACCCATACATCTCCCCGCCCACCTTCCGCAACGCCGCACGCATAATCGGATACGGCCGATCACACACATCCGTCAGCCCCACCTGCTGATACTCCCCATCAAATCGCCCCGCCGTCGGCTGATCACTAAACTGATGCCAATGCACCCCCACCACCTGCGGATTCCTCAACGCCGATTCCACATACCGCGCCATCTTCGCCGCACGCTCCTCCTGATTCGCCGCGCACTTCATCCCCGCCCCAAACGGCCCACGATCCCTCGCCCCAAAATGAAACTCACCAATCATCACCGGCGCATCCAACCCCTTCGGCAACCGCCACCCCTCCAACGTCTCCGCATAAATGTTATAACTCACCACATCGCAATACTTCGCACTCGCCGCCACAACCTCATCCCGCGCCCACCCCGCAAACCGACACCCCAAATACAACAACTTCTCATCAAACGCCTTCACCGTCTCCCTCGTCACTCGAAAATACCGCTCAATCACCTCATTCGAAAACTCATACAAATCCGCCTCCGCCTTCTCTGGCGCTGGCACAATCGACTCCAAAAACGCCGCGCGATCCCGATACGCCGTCCCCCACGCCGCATTCAACCCCTCAATCGTCCCATACTTCTTCAGCAAAAACTCCACAAGCGCAATCTTCGCCGGCTGGTCCGCGGCACTTTGCATCGTCCACTTCCCCAAATCACTCGGCCCACCCCAATTAATCTCATTGTCAATAAAAAACCCAATGCACCACGGATCATGCGCCTCCTTCCCATGCGCCTCCAATGCCGCACGCACCCCCGCCACAAACGATTCATCCCACGGATCACGAAACTTCCACCAATTCCCATGACTCCCCTCAATGAACCGCGAAATACATTCCACCCTCTCCGCATACGCCGTCCGATCCATCAAACAAATCCGTATGTCACTCGAATTCGCAATCGTGTTCATCCCCCAACTCCTCAGCCTCCGATGACACAAATCCGCAAACTTCGCATAATAATCCTCCCCATACTTCCGCCACAAATTCGCACTCGAAAAATCATACACCCGCGTCTCGCCACGCGCCACATAAAACGGCCACAACAACTCATCCCGCGTCCCCCAAAACTTCTCTAGCGTCAAATCCTCAAATAAACAATCCCGCTCCGCACTCGCCACCCCCGTCCGCGGCGTATTCATATCCCCATTCATCGGTGTCATCCCTGACGACGCCGACACCCGCACCGGACCAAACGACCAAAATAAACGCCCCTCCGGATCTACGAGCCACCACATCCCCGCCTCATCCTGATACGTCCGAAAACGCCCCGTCGCCTCCAATTGCGGCCCCTCCCGCCATCCTCCAAACTTCGTCCAATCCTTCGCCCCTGGATGCGCCGCCAAATCCTTTTCCTCCTCAATCCGCGCCGCCTCCAAATCTGCCGCGCTCCTCGTCTTCCCTTCCCAATCCTTCCACTTGAATTGACCAAACTTATCAATGCACGGAATGAAATCTTTCGTCGCCATCTTCCGCCACGCCTCATCCCCTTCCTCCTTCAAACCCTTCATCCCATCCTCATATTGACTCGGCTTGAAAAACGTATCCACAATCTCAAACGGCGTCATCTTCTCCCAATTCCTCTCAAACACAATCGCCCGACGCGGCGCAATAAACACAATCTCATCCACCCCCATCTTCACACCCTTCACCACGCTCCCATCCCCAATCTCCCAAACACGCCCCGTCACCAAATCCACCTTCACAGGCCGCGCCACCCACCCATACGGCAATTCCAAATCAAACTCTCGCACCCCATCTCCCCCACGCCACCAAAATAAATACAACGGCTGACCATACCTCGTAAAATACGCCCGCGTCACTTCGCACGTCCCAACCTGAAAACTTTCCACCTTCTGCGGCAACGTCTCCTCATCAAAGTACGTCCCCAAAATCGAAAGAGCCTTTCCACCCATCCCCCGCGGCACATATACCCCAGCCTTCACCTGCTCCACCTTCTCACGCACCACATCCCGCAACTCAAACTTCCCCTCTCGCACCTGCACCTTCCCCAAATACTTCATACCCCCTCCCGCGGCAAAAACATCCCCACCGCGAGCCCCCAAAACTGCCGCGCACACCATCAACAACCCAAACCTTCTAATCATCCCAAACCTCGCCTTACTTGACTTCCACAAGCTTCGTCCGTTCTTTCCCCGCCGCGTCTTTCCACGTCAAACGATATTTGCCGCGGAACCCACGAAACGCAACCTTCCCACCCGCAACTTTTGCCGCGCACCTCGTCTTCCATTCGCGATTAATCAAATCGTCCATCGCATAGTACGCAATCTTCGGCCGCATATCCCGCGTGAAAATCCCACTAATGGAAGGCTCGCCCGGCGCCCCGCAATTGTCCACCACATTCCACCACGTAATCCCATTCATCTTCTCAATCGCAAACCACGCCCGATATAAATTCCGCATAATAATCGCCTGCACCATCTGCCCATTCCACGAATTGTCAGGCGCCGTAATCGTAATCTCCGAAAGATGAATCGGCCGCCCAACCTCCGCCAGCATCCTAAACCGCTCCTCAATCTTCTCAGGCAAAAGATGCTCCGGTATCTTCCCTTCCATAATGTTCACACTCTCCGCCGGATTGAACAAATGCATCTGCGACCCCACCACATCTACACGCGCCCCCGCCGCAATCAACGCCTTCGCCTCACGCGCATAATACGACGACATATCAAAATCATTAATGTTAAACCACGCCGTCCGCGGCAAATATTTCTCCGCCCACCGAAACGCCTTGTACGCATAATCCCCCGGCATCAACCCATATCGCTCCGTCTTCTGACACGCCACACCCCGCACCGCCTTCTCCCCCTGGCTCACATGAAAGTCCGGCGCCGATTCATTCACCACATCCCAACTATCCACTCGACTCCCATACCGCTGGGCAATCTCGCGAATCCGCTTCTCATAAAAGTACTCATAATTCTTCAAGAACGTCGGCACCACCGCGGCAATCTCTTCCTCACTCATCATCTTGAAAATCTTCTGCCAACTCTCATTCC
This sequence comes from Anaerovoracaceae bacterium, assembly GCA_963629255.1. Taxonomy (GTDB): domain Bacteria; phylum Verrucomicrobiota; class Kiritimatiellia; order RFP12; family UBA1067; genus UBA1067. The sequence goes on along the minus strand of CAVGIZ010000162.1, from coordinate 786 downwards.
ACGTGTCCTCCCGATCCTTCACCCCAACCGGCAACCTCCAATTCCGCGTCGGTATCTTCACCCCCGTCCTCTGCTCCAACGCAAACTTCTCTTCCTCCGGACAAAACCCATCCCACAACCACGTCGGCCGATGCCACTCCCAACTCCCCCACACCAACGGATGCCCATGTATCCTCAGCCCCCGCGCCTTCAAAAAATCAATCACCTCATCCGGCGCCGGCCGCCGCCAATTCGGCTCATCCTCAGGATGCACACAATTGTTCCAATACTCCTCCGTATCCTGATACGCCCCACCAAACCTCACCTCGTACGCATACGGCTCCATCGTCCGCCAATAAAATGCCACCGTCGCAGAATTAAACAACGTCCCAAACAACTCCTTGTACCGCTCATTCCATTCATGCTTCCCCAACTGATTGAAATTGAATATGTGCGCACCAAAAAAGAACGCATGCGAAATCTGTTCAATCTTCACCTCCGTCCCCTCCGCCGCCTCAATCTTGATAACCACATCCGCCTTCCGATTCTTCTCAATCCCCGCGTCAATCTTCTTTTGCACTTCATCATTCCACACCTTCCAATACGCATCCGACATAACGGACTTATCCATCTCGAACGCACCCCAACACGCCGGCGCCAACAAAACGGCCGCGCCCGCACCCAACACAAATCTCTTATAACTCTTCATGCCCTATATTATACCATATCCCGCGCCAACTTGCAAACCAAAACCGCGACAAAACTGCCGCGGCCCCTGGTCCCCTTCCCTCGCGAAAGCAACCTAAA
>CAVGIZ010000161.1:0-5603 GCA_963629255.1 Anaerovoracaceae bacterium | reverse complement strand
TTTCGCCCATTGCAAATGATCCTCGACTGCAGCCTCCCGTAGGAGTCTGGGCAGTATCTCAGTCCCAGTGCGGCTGGTCATCCTCTCAGACCAGCTAACCGTTTGCCTTGGTGGGCCGTTACCCCGCCAACTAGCTGATGGTGCGCGAGCCCCTCCTCGAGCGGGAGCCTTGCGGCCCCCTTTAGCGCTCCAACGATGCCGTCAGGCGCCACATCCGGTATTAGCCTTCGTTTCCAAAGGTTTTCCCCAACTCTAGGGCAGGTTGCTCACGTGTTCCTCGCCAATCCGCCACTCTCATAGTCAAATATTGCTATCCAACTAATCCCGTTCGACTTGCATGCCTAATCCACGCTACCAGCGTTCGTTCTGAGCCAGAATCAAACTCTCAGAAAAAGAAAGTTTTAAGATTTATAAGCTTCTCACACAAACAATTGCTGTTTTCTCAAGAACCAACTTTCAAAGATCAACCGCCCACCCTCAGTCAGGCTTGCGCCTTCCCATATCGGGCGAACGAGTGCATATTATACCATATTTTGGGCACCCAATGCAAGCGGAAATTTCAAAAAAGTGTTATAACTCTATAAACCGCGGCACTTCTCATCTAAAATGAACACCTTCCAAACCCAATTCTACACCCGTTTCCACCCCTCCCCCTGCCCAAGGCCCCCAAAACTGCCGCGTAACCCAGCCGCGTTACGCGCGTAATCTAGCCGCGTTACGCGCGTAATCTAGCCAAGTTACGCGCGTAAATCTGCCGCGCCCCGACTTCACAATTGCCACATCACGACTTTAAAACTGCCGCGCCCCGAGAAAATTTTCGCCGCGCACCTACGCGGCAAATCTTTCCTAACCGCGGCACTTGCAATTCGAGCGGAAATATGGTATAATGTAGGACGTCGTTTGCTTCATGGCAGAAGGACTTTTATAAAAGGTACTAAGGAAACGTTGATGGCGACGTGTAGAGGATTGAGTCTCATGAGCGGTGGGTTGGATAGCCAGCTCGCCATTCGTGTGTTGCAACAGGCGGGCGCGGAAGTTGAAGCAATCACTTTCGCGACGCCATTCTTTGCGCCGAGCGCGGCAAAAAAAGCGGCCGCGGCACTCGGCGTCGTCTTGCATGTAATTGATTTCACGGACGACGAAATTGCACTTATTGAAAATCCGCCGCATGGCTTTGGCGGGGCGATGAATCCATGCATTGATTGCCATGCCATGATGATTCGCCGCGCGGGTGAAATGATGGTGCGCGGCAGTTATGATTTTGTCGCGACAGGCGAAGTGATGGGTCAGCGCCCCATGAGCCAAAATAAACAATCACTCGGCATCGTTGAGAAATCTTCTGGATTGAAAGGCCGCCTCGTGCGACCGCTGAGCGCGAAACTTCTCGAGCCCACCATCCCCGAACAAGAAGGCAAACTCAACCGCGAAAAGCTCCTCGATATTTCGGGCCGCGGTCGCGAGCGTCAAATGGAACTGGCCAAAGCGTTTGGCATCATTGATTATCCCAGCCCGGCGGGCGGTTGCAAATTGACGGAAGCGGGGTTTTCGCGCAAGCTGAAAGACTTGAAGGACCATGAAGGTTTGGGCGAACGCAAGCTCGTAGAATTGCTCAACGTCGGGCGGCGCTTTCGCTTTCCAGATGGCTCAAGCATCATTCTTGGGCGCGACCAAAAAGATAATGCCGCGCTCCGTGAATCGACTCTCCCCTTGACGCTCATCGCACCCATCAATGTGCCAGGCCCAACCGCCGCCATCCCCGATTTGAAAAGTGCCGCGGATTTGGAACGCGCCAAAGGCCTCGTCTGTTCCTATTCGCGTTGCGACCAGCTGAACGGCGATATTATTTTAGGAATCAAGAAGCGCGGCGAAAGTGCCGCGGTTGAAGAATCGGTCCCGCGTCCTTATTCGCGCGACCCTTATAAGGAATACCAAATATGCTAGAAACACTCGCGTCACATCTCGATGCCATCGCGGCCCTTGCGCCAACCTGGGGCTACATTTTCATCTTCGTCTTCATGACGATTGAATCCAGTTTCATTCCGTTCCCCAGCGAAGTCGTGATGATCCCCGCAGGCTTCCTCGCGGCCCGCGGCGAACTTTCAGGCGGCTCGACTTTTATGTGCGTCACGCTCGCCGTCTTCGTTGGCATCCTCGGCTCCCTCGCGGGCGCGTTTGTGAATTATTACCTCGCGCTTTGGGTCGGCAAACCCTTCCTCGAAAAATATGGCAAATACTTTTTCATCAAGCCCGAACCCCTCGCCCGCGCCTGCGAAGTCTTCAACAAATATGGCGCCGCGACAACTTTCGTCTGCCGCCTCATCCCTGTCATTCGCCAATTGATCTCCATCCCCGCCGGCATCGCCAAAATGCCGCTCGCGCCCTTCACTTTTTTCACGGCTCTCGGCGCCGGCATCTGGACCATCATTCTTGCCGCGGTCGGCTACATCCTCGGCGTGCAATCAGGCGACATGAGCTACCTTGATTTGTGCGTCAAGGGCGGCCAGATGGCCAGCGCGAATTTGCCCTACGTCATTGCAGGCGCGGTCTTGCTCGTCGCCGCCTACGTGCTCGTCTCCAAACTTGTGATGAGGAAGAAATAATGCTTCTCGAGGTCGAACATTTGCGCGTCGCATTTCACGTGGATGGAAAACTCTCCATCCCCGTGCGCGATGTCAGTTTCTCGATTGCCGAAGGCGCGCGCGTCGCCCTCGTCGGCGAATCGGGAAGCGGCAAATCCTTGACCGCCCTCACCCTCGGCCACCTCGTCGACCGCGCCCAAATCACGGGCACCCTCCGCGGCAATCCTCGCCTCGCCTACATCTTCCAAAATCCAATGCAATCCTTGAATCCCGTCATGCGAATTGCCGCGCAAATCAAGGAATGTTTCTCCTCTTCAAAACCGCCGCGCGCCATCGACGAACTTCTCGCCGATGTAGACCTCCCGCCCGAAACCGCGCGTAAATACCCGTGCCAACTTTCAGGCGGCCAGCAACAACGCGTGATGATTGCCATGGCCCTCGCCGCTGAGCCCGACCTCCTCATCGCCGATGAGCCCACCACCGCGCTCGATGTCACCACACAAAAGGAAGTCCTCGACCTCATCGACCGCATCGCCGACCAACGCAACATGGCCGTCCTCCTCATCACCCACAACCTCGGCCTCGTCGCGCGGCACTCTCAATTTGTTCACGTCATGTACGCCGGCGAAATTGTGGAATCAGGGCCTGTCGCGGCAGTTTTGTCTGCGCCCGTACATCCTTACACGCGCGGCCTGCTCGCGGCCGTTCCCTCTCTCGCCGCCCCCAAGGACGCGCCACTCAAAGACATCCCCGGCGTCGTGCCGCCACCCTGGGCCTGGCCCACCGGCTGTGCCTTCCATCCGCGCTGCCCCTCCGCCGGGCCCGACTGCGCCCACGCCGTCCGCCCCGCCTGCAAACGAAAGGCCCCCACCACATGATCCTCGCGCGCCTCAAACCCTATTGGGCCATCTGGCGCCTCTCCTGGCCGCTCGCTCTCGGCATGGTCAACAACGCCGTCATGCAATCGGTCGACCGCTTCTTCCTCGCGAAAGATTCACTCTACTCGCTCGAAGCCAGCCTCCCCGCCACCATGCTCGCCTGGATCTTCCTCAGCTTCTTCCAATCGACTGTTGCCTACGCGGGCGTCTTCGTCGCGCAATACCACGGCGCCAGCAAACCGCGCCACGCCATCCTCTGCTATTACGCGGCCGTTCTAATTTCTCTCATCGCGGGTCTGCTCATGCCCCTCTTCGTCCCGCTCGGCGAATGGGTCTTCTCTCTACCCTCGCCCAACCCTGCTGTCCTCGCACGCGAATGCTCCTACTATAACATCTGCATCCTCGGCGGCTTCTTCGTCTTCGGCCAAATGGCCGCGGGTTCCTACTTCACAGGCCTCGGCCAAACGCGCATCGTCTTCTGGGTCAACGTCCTCGGCAATCTTCTCAACATCATCCTCGACCCGATTCTCATCTTTGGCTACTGTGGCATCCCCGCGCTCGGTATGGCCGGTGCCGCCTACGCAACCATCACCTCCGTCGCCCTCCAATGGCTCGCTCTCACTCTCGCCGCACACCGCGCCATCCGCCGCAACAAAACTGCCGCGCCCACACCAACCGAACCGCCTTTCCGCCTGTCTCACCTCCTCTCCATGGCCCGCCGCATCCTCCGCCTCGGCATCCCTTCCGGCGGCTACTCCGTCCTCAACACCCTCTCCTTCACCATCTTCGTCTTCATCTCCGGCCGCGTCGGCGACCTCGCCCTCGCCGTCTCCAACACCTGCTTCACCATCAACTACCTCCTCTTCGCGCCCATGGAAGGTTTCGCCCTCGGCGCCCAAACCCTCGTCGGCCAAGCCTGCGGCCGCGGCGATTATCCCGCCGCCCGCACCGCCACACGCCGCACACTCATCCTCACACTCTCCCTCGTCGCCACCGCCTGCGCGCTCGTCCTCGCCTTCCATCGCCCGCTCCTCTCTCTCTTCGCTCCCACCTCCGACCCAGCCACCACCGCCGCCTTCCTCAACCTCGGCACCACCCTCCTCATCCTCATGGCCGCCTGGCTCCTCTTCGACGCCACCGACGTCGTCCTCTCCGGCGCTCTCAAAGGCGCGGGCGACTCACGCTTCGTCTTCTGGTGGATGCTCATCGCCGCCTTCCTCATCTGGCTTCCACTCGTCTTCCTCACCGCACGCATCCACAACACCATGCCTGCCCTCTGGTCCACCATGATCATCTACGTCGTCATCATTTCCATCGGTTCTTTCATCCGTTGGCACCGCGGCAAATGGACAACTTATAACCTCACCTCAACCCAATCCAAAGGACCACCCTCATGACCCTCACACATCTCATCCTCCTCGCCACAACTCTCACCGCACCCCTCATCGCGGACGAAAACTTTCTTGAGCCCAGCGTCCAAAATGAAGTCGACCACGCGCTCTCCCGTGCCCCCACAAACACTCCGCCCATCACCCTGACAGGTGACTTCCTCGGCACCAACAACCTCTCCACGACCGCCATTGCCATCAAGTTCATCTCGTCACAAACGAAGGACGGCCATTGGTTCATCGGCACGAACGACGTCACCGCAGCTGTTATCCCGCTGCTCAAGTCTCTCTAGCCTCGCGCTCATCTGCGCTTGACCACCGCGCCCTCTTGTCCTGTGCCAAAAGCGTAAGCTTTTGGTATACCATGCCTGTTCCTCGCGAAGCAAGCGAAGGCGTTAGCCGAAGCTCTTTGTTAGGCTCGGAGTTAAACCCCTCAAACCCCAAACCGTTCTACACGGCCAATCCAAATCCCCGCGTCCCATCGCCAACGGCGCCCCATGCCTCCCCCTCGCGAAGCAAGCGAAGGCGTTAGCCGAAGCTCTTTGTTAGGCTCGGAGTTAAACCCCAAACCAAGCTCGGAGTTAAACCAAAATTCAATTGTCAAAGATCAATGCTGTAACCAGCTTCTAATCCACTTTTCATGAAAAGTGGATTGTCCTCATTCCACACTACATCGCCACGCCTGGAACTTCTTGCACGTCCTCTGGCACTCATACCAATGATGCGCCGTCACCACAGGCAGGCGCGGCACTTTTGCC
>CAVGIZ010000160.1:0-5921 GCA_963629255.1 Anaerovoracaceae bacterium | reverse complement strand
CCTGATTCGACCACCCGACCAACTGCTGTGTACTCATTTTATTTTTGTCCTTCTTGTTTTGTTGCCTCAGGAGCACGCACTTGCACTCCATCCGCGATTTGTTATTGAAGTGGAAACTCTCACAAGTCTCCATATAATAAGCAACGCGAGAATGCCCCAAAACGGCAACTATTTTAAAAAATCTTCTGCCCCCTATTGCAATCGCCACCAAAATATGGTATAATATATGCCGTATGAAGGAAGTGTACAGTGAGCGTGTCCCAGGAAGGGAAGTCTACGCGCATAGTCGTGAAGCGACTATGCGTGAGGATTGGCAGACACTCGAAGCGCATCAATCGAGTGTGTCTAGGCTTGCTGCAAATTTCGCCGCGGCATTTGGTTCGTCTAAGTGGACGCAACTTCTTGGCTTGATTCATGACATAGGGAAAGCGCGCACGTCATTCCAGGCATATCTTGCACATGCGAATGGCTTGCTGGATGAAGAATATGATGCGTCCGAACATTCACATTCAGGCGCGGGGGCATGTTGGGCAGTTGAAAAGTTTGGCATGATAGGGCGCACTTTGGCGTATTGTGTTGCGGGGCATCATGCGGGGCTTCCTGATTGGATTGGCGGCGTGACACCAGATGGTGCACTTTCGCCACGGCTTGCAGGAGAGAAGCGTATTCTAGATGAACAACCCGTTAAAGAATTAATTGTTGCGAACGAAAAGCGATGGAATTTGCCGCGCCCTCCATTTGTAATGGGCGAGAAAGGATTTGCTTTTTGGATTCGCATGTTGTATTCATGCCTTGTGGATGCGGACTTTCTAGATACGGAAGAATTTATGGATGCGAAACGTGCCGCGGAGCGCGGCATCTACCCAACGATTGATGAGCTTTCGCAAAAATTCTTTACAAAGCTTGAGGCCAAGCAGTCCGCGGCAGACAAAACAGAAGTCAATCAAATTCGCGCGGAGATTCGCGCGACATGTGAAACCGCGGCAGAAAAAGATTCTGGGCTTTTCTCTTTGACCGTACCAACGGGCGGCGGCAAAACTTTATCAGCAATGGCCTTTGCGTTTCGCCACGCACTCAAGCATGGGCAGAAGCGAATCATTTACGTCATTCCGTATACTTCCATCATTGAGCAAACGGCGGACACACTGAGAGACTTCTTAGGCGACGAAAACGTCTTGGAGCACCATTCTAATTTTGATCCAGCCAAAGAGACGCAACAATCACGCCTTGCATCAGAAAATTGGGACGCACCAATTATCGTGACAACAACAGTCCAATTCTTCGAATCGCTTTATGCATACAAGTCAAGCCGGTGCCGCAAGTTGCACAACATTGCAAACAGCGTCATCATCTTGGATGAAGTTCAATTGCTTCCAACTGAATTATTGAAACCTTGCCTCGCGGCAATAGAAGAACTGGCAACACATTATCAAACGACGCTTATCCTTTCAACAGCAACGCAACCAGATTTACTAGGGCTTTGCAGTGTACGCGAAATAATTCCTGCCCACCTAGAACTTTATAACCGCCTGAAGCGAACGCAAATTGAATTCCCGAAAGATTTAAACACACGGCAGACATGGGAAGAAATTGCCGCGGAAATATCGAAGCAAAATCAGGTTCTATGTGTCGTCAATACGCGGAAAGATTGCCGCCAACTTTTCGATCTAATGCCAGAAGGAACAATTCATCTCTCAGCAACGATGTGCGGCGCTCACCGATCAAAAGTGATAGACAAAATTAAGACCAAACTAAAAGCGGGTGAACCTATTCGTGTCGTGAGCACGCAACTTGTTGAAGCAGGCGTAGACATTGATTTCCCAGTTGTATATCGCGCATTTACAGGGCTTGCTTCCATCGCACAGTCGGCGGGACGGTGCAACCGAGAAGGCAAACTTGATAGATGTGGACGCGTGATTGTGTTTATGCCACCAGAGGAAAGTCCGAGCGGTGAACTGCGCCATGGTGAATATGCGATGCGAGATCTGCTTGCAATAGCAGACCGCCCATCGTTTGATTCGCCAGAAATTTATCCGCTTTATTTTGAAAAGCTTCATGCCCGCGCACATAAGATGGGCGAAGAGTTTTCGGACTTATTGTATAGAGATGCACGAGACTTTCAATTTCAATTCCGTGAAGCGGCAAAAAAGTTTCAGATGATCAAAGATGAGTGCGCGGCAGTTATTGTGCGCTATGGTGAGAACAAAAACCTAATTGATGCGTTGCGAGCAGTAGGTCCCAAGCGTGAGATCATGCGTAAGTTGCAACGCTATACTGTCAATGTGCCGCGCAAGATGACGGCAGACTTGCTCGCCAAGGGATTCATTGAAGAAATGCACCCAGGCGTTTTTGTGCAGACGATTGATTCGCTCTACTCTGACCGATTCGGGCTCGACATCTGGCGCGATGGTTTATCCACGGAGGATTGTATAATTTGATTTGAACACTCAATAGAAAGGAATAAAAATGTCACGAGGATTTTGTTTAGATGTTTCAGGAGATTTTGCTTGTTTCACACGACCCGAAATGAAGGTCGAACGTGTGAGCTATGATGTGATTACTCCATCTGCCGCACGCGGCGTTTTCTCCGCAATCTTTTGGAAGCCCGCCATCAATTGGCGCATCACGCGTATTGAAGTGATGAACCCTATTCGTTGGACAAATGTGCGCCGCAATGAAGTAAGTGCCGTTGCGACACCGAAAGGGAACGGCATCTTTATTGAGGAGGCGCGGCAACAACGTGCAGGGCTCTTGTTGCGTGATGTGCGTTATCGCATTTATGCAGAGTTTGATTTCATTCCACCCGAGAAGCGTTCGAAGGCTCTGAATCCAGCCCCTGAATGGATGACGGATGAAGAAGAGAACGAACTCTATCGCCAAACCGAAGTGCGTCCCGATGAAAAGGAAGCAAAGTATGCCGCGATGTTTGATCGCCGTGCAACAAAAGGCCAATACTTTATGCATCCATACTTGGGATGTCGTGAATTTTCCTGTAAGGTTGTGCGACTTGTGAAGCATCCCGAACTCGAAGTGGACAAGCCAATCCCCGAAACACGCGACCTTGGCTTTATGCTGTTTGACCTCGATTATTCGGATCCAAAAAATATCAAGCCTATGTTCTTCCGTCCGCAGATGGTGAACGGCGTCATCAAAGTTCCCCATCCAAATTCAGAGGAGGTCTTCAAATGATTTTGCAAGCCCTAAAAGAATATTACGACCGAAAAGCGGCCGACCCCGACTCGGGCATCGCCCCTCTCGGCTGGGAATGGAAAGAAATTCCATATTTGATTGTCCTTGACCGGGAAGGTAATCTCGTCAATGTCGAGGACACGCAAGAAGTTGTGGGCAAGAAAACACGAGCTCGTTCATTTCGTGTTCCACAATCAGTGAAGCGCACCGTTGGCGTGAAGTCATACTTTCTCTGGGACAATGTTGAATATGTTGCAGGCGTGGACTGCAAAGGCAAGCCGGAACGTGTATCTGAACAACATGCAGCGTTCATGGAAAAGTTGCATGCGTATAATCAAGTACCCTCTGTACATGTGATTGAGAAATTCCTGTCTTCACCCGATTCCCTTTCGCAGCTTGAAAAGTTTCCTGCATGGCAAAAAGCAAAAGAAACGTGTGCATTTGTGGCATTCCGCTTCTCAGATTCGGATGGAACAATCTTCAACGAAGAAAAAATCAAAAAGATTGTGGATGAAATGGCCACCGTCTCATCAGGGAAAGACTCCGAAAGCGTCGATTTGATTAGTGGACACCGCGGCACTCTTGCCGCGACACATCCGTCAATCAAAGGTGTAGTGGGCGCAAACACAACAGGTGCCAACATCGTTTCTTTCAACTTCGCCGCGGCAAAATCCTTCGGCAAAGAACAAGGTGCAAACTCGCCCATCAGCACGAGGTCCGCTTTCGAATATACAACCGCACTCAATACACTCCTCTCAAAAGATTCTAAACAAAAGATTATGGTGGGAGATGCCACGGTCGTTTTCTGGGCGGCGAAAAACGATGCCTTTGAAGATGCCCTCGCGGGATTCTTTGCAGAACCCGCAAAAGATAATCCAGATCGCCTCGTCCAAAATGTGGAAGCCTTGTTCAAATCTCCACAAACGGGCGCGGGTACCTTCTGTGAAGATGATACGCGCTTCTTTGTCCTCGGCCTTGCCCCAAATTCGGCTCGTATCTCGATCCGCTTCTGGTCGGTCGGAACAGTCGCCGAAATGGCGGGTCGCTTCCGCGAATATTTTGACGACCTCACAATCGTGCACGGCCCTAGAGAAAAGGACCATCTGTCGCTTTGGCGTCTCTTGGTTTCAACGGCCGTGCTCGGAAAGTCAGAGAATATTGCACCTAATCTGGCGGGCGAATTTATGCGAAGCATCCTTGAAGGCACGCCCTTCCCAGAAACATTGCTTTCTTCGGTGTTGCGTCGCATCAAGGCCGAACACGAGGTGTCGTATCCGCGCGCGAAGCTGATCAAAGGCTATCTTAACCGCAAATGGAAATTTAATAATCCTAACAATGAAAGGAACCTAACAGTGAGTCTAGACAAGGAAAATTCAAATATCGGCTATCGCCTCGGGCGATTGTTTGCGGTGCTTGAAAAAATTCAAGCAGACGCGAACCCTGGCCTCAATGCTACAATCAAGGACAGGTTCTTTGGTTCCGCCTCGTCGGCACCAATAACTGTGTTTGGCAACCTGCTGCGCCTTGCGCAACATCATTTGTCCAAGCTCAAAAAAGAAAAGCCAGGCTATGCCATCAATCTCGAGAAGACGTTGCAGGAAATCGTTGACGGCCTGACAACGTTCCCGGCGCATCTTTCTATGGATGACCAAGGGCAGTTCGCAATTGGTTATTACCATCAGCGCCAAGCTTTCTTCACCAAGAAGGAAGCCGCACAACCGCAAGAAAATTAATTTACTACTGAAAGGAACAAAGCAATGAGCGAAATCAAAAATCGTTATGACTTCATGCTTGTCTTTGATGTCAAGGACGGCAATCCAAACGGCGACCCCGATGCAGGCAACCTGCCGCGTGTGGACGCTGAGACGGGCGAAGGCCTAATCACCGATGTCTGCCTCAAGCGTAAGATTCGCAACTACGTTCAACTGACGAAAGGTGCCGCGGCGGGCTACGATATCTTCGTCAAGGAGAAGGCCATCCTCAATAAGGAAATTGACGGCGCATATACCAAGTTGAACATTGATCTGACAAAGCCGCCAGTCAACGCTGACGATGGCAAAAAGCGCAATAAAGAAGGTGTGGGCCAAGGTGGCGAAGTAGACCGCGCACGTCAACAGATGTGCAAGGACTTCTTTGATATTCGCACCTTCGGTGCCGTCATGTCCACAGGCGCAAATGCAGGCCAGGTCCGCGGCCCTGTGCAATTGACCTTCGCACGTTCGGTCGACCCGATCGTCACACTGGAACATTCCATCACGCGTATGGCCGTTGCGACCGAAGCGGAAGCCGAAAAGCAGAGCGGCGACAATCGCACAATGGGTCGCAAGAATACGGTTCCGTATGGACTCTACGTCGCGTACGGATTCGTATCCCCCGCACTTGCGGCACAAACGGGTTTCTCGAAAGATGACTTGGATGAACTGTGGAAGGCTCTCGTCAATATGTTTGACCAAGATCATTCCGCCGCGCGTGGCTTGATGGCAACGCAAAAACTCATCATCTTCAAGCACGAATCAGCCCTCGGTAATGCCCCCGCACACAAACTCTTCGACCTCGTGAAAATTGCACGCAACGAAGGCGTAGCTGTGCCGCGGAGTTTTGCAGATTATAATGTTTGCCTCGATAAAGCCTCTTGTCCAACGGGCGTTGAGGTGATTGAAAAATAAAAATACAGCCAGATGTTTTCAGATGAAGAGATGATTGCGATATCGGCTTTGCAACATGCAGTTTTC
>CAVGIZ010000159.1:0-5971 GCA_963629255.1 Anaerovoracaceae bacterium | reverse complement strand
AGAGACACCCTTTCGCACCCATAAAAACCCCTTCGCCCACCCAAAGAAACCCCCTTTCCCGACCATCTTCTCCCCCTAAAAACTGCCGCGCAAGATTGTGTTTTAGGGGCTTCCATCCGCGGCGAAAATATGGTATAATATACGGCTATGGTACGCACAGTCTACTTTGATAACAACGCGACCACGCGTGTCGCGCCGGAAGTTCGGGATGCAATGCTCCCGTTCTTCTGTGAATTGTATGGTAACCCAAGCTCAATGCATGCTTTTGGTGGGCAGGTCGCAAACCATCTCACCAAGGCTCGCGAAGAGGTTGCCGCCTTCCTCAATTGCGAACCTGACGAAGTTATCTTCACCTCGTGTGCAACAGAAAGTGACAACACCGCCATCCGCGGCGCGGCAGAATTTTATGGCCGCGACACCAAAGTTATCACAACTGCGGTTGAACATCCCGCCGTCTTGCAATCCTGCCGCCGCCTCAAAGCGATGGGCTACAATGAAATCGAGCTCCCCGTCAATACGGTCGGGCAAATCAATCTTGATCAATTGCGCGACGAGCTCAAAGGCACTTTTCACGCGCTCGTTTCCGTCATGTGGGCCAACAACGAAACCGGCACCATCTTCCCCATCGAAAAGGTCGCGGAAATCTGCCGCGAATATGGTGCCACGCTTCATACCGACGCCGTGCAAGTCGCGGGTAAAATCCCCGTTGACGTCAAAAAAGTTCCCGTTGATTTTCTCGCGATGAGCGGTCATAAGTTCCACGCCCCCAAAGGCATTGGCATCCTCTATGTGCGCCGCGGGGCCAAGTTCAAACCATTCATGCTCGGCGGCCATCAAGAAAGTGCACGCCGCGCAGGAACAGAAAATGTGCCCTACATCATTGGTCTCGCCAAAGCGTGCGAACTTGCACGTAAAGGCATGACCACCGAAGCCGTCCAGCTCACCGCCATGCGCGATAAACTTGAGCGTGGCATCGTGGCTGCCTGCCCAAATGTACTCGTCAATGGCGACAAAGAACATCGCCTGCCCAATACGCTCAACATCAGCTTTGAGTACATCGAAGGCGAAGCGATTGCGTATCATTTGTCGGACGAAGGAATTTGCATTTCGACGGGCTCAGCGTGCGCCTCGGGCTCGCTTGACCCCAGCCACGTCATTCGCGCAATGGGCGTCCCATTCGTCGCCGTGCATGGTTCCGTGCGCTTCTCCCTCTCGCGTTATAACACGATGGATGAAGTCGATTATGTCCTCGAGCATCTGCCGCCAGTCATCAAAAACTTGCGCTCGCTCTCACCCTTCGGCCCTGATATGGACCCCACCACCTACAAATAAGAAAGGCCTTATTCAAATGAAGTATTTGATTACTGTTTTGATTTTGTCCGCGGCACTTTTCGGTTGCCGCCGCGAGGACATTCGTTCCTTCACGCTCACCATCCCAGGCCTCACCGAACAAAATAAAACAACCGTCACCGCGGCACTTTCTAAGTACAACGGCATCGACAAAACATCCTATCAATGGGACATGAACGCAAAGACGCTCACGATGAAATACGACTCCATGCAAATTGCCCAAACAAACATCCGCATGGCAATTGCCGATAAAGGAATCGAAGTTTTCTTCCCGTCCAACACCACCGGGCGCGCCGGCTACTAAGCGCGGCACTTAGCCCTTGAAGTCCACCAAGTGCCCCAAAAGCGAACGAATGCCGCGGTAATAAAAGCCAAAATCAAATAACGTCCGCGTCGTCGTCAGCCGATGAAACAAGGCACGCGGTTGCAAAAAGCCGCGGTAAACTTGCCGAATCGCGCACTTGATTTCATCTTCCGTCGCAAGCGGCGTCTTCGTAATCGCGCGGCGCATATCGTACTCATTCCAATCTAAAGTCGTCAGCCCATCATTCGCCTTCAGCTCACGAAAAAGCGGCGTTCCCGGATACGGAATCGTCAGTGTGCATTGCAACGTTGAAGCATGACCATTCGCCAAGAGCTTGCGTGCCAACTTCACCGTGTTGGCCATCTCCTTCGGCCCTTCCCACGCATGCCCAAACATAAACGTCAAATGCACATCCAACCCCGCCTTCGACGCCCACTGCGCACCCTTCTCAACATCCTCAACCTTGAGCGCCTTCACAAACCTGTCCAGCGTCGCCTGATTCGCCGATTCCACCCCAAACAACACCAACCGAAATCCCGCCTTGCGCATCAACTGATAATCCGCCGCAGTGAGCCGCCCAAACCGCATATTGCAATCAATCCGCACCCTCTTCTCCAGCCCCCGCCGAATCATCTCCTGGCAAAACGACGTCAGCCATTCCCCCACCGGAAACGACCCGGAATCATCCATAATCTCCTTAACCCCGTACTTCGTCACCAGCATCTCAATCTCGTCCACAACATCCAGTACATTCCGCGTCCGATACGTCGGATACAACGTCGTCCAACTACAGAACGTACACTTCGCATGCCAGCAATCACGCCCCGCCATAATATACGTCCCAGGCGTGCGCCGAAAGTTCCCATTTTTCTTCGCGTACAATTCCCAATGAACCAACTCCCGATCAATCCACGGCGCCGCATTCAAATCATGATCCAACCTAAATCGCCCCGTCGTACGCACCTCATCCCCTTCGCGATACCAAATCCCTGGCTCATACTCCGCGGCACTTTTCGCCCGCAGCAAATTCGACAACAGAAAATCCCAATCCCCGCCCGTCAAAATAAAATCAACCGGACACTCCGCCATCGATTCCTCCGGTAGCGCCGTCACGTGATCGCCCACGAGCACAATTTTTGCCGCGCCCGCATGCCCCGCCTTATAATCGCGAATCCACTTCCAATGCCGCTTCACAACCGGCGTCTTGGTCTCGAGCACAATCAACTCGGGACCAAACGCATCCAGCTTCTCCAAAAACTTTTCGCTCGTCAACTCCGCGGCAATTCCATCCAAGAAAAGGACGTCATGTCCTTCCCTCTTCAGCATCGTTGCCGCGGTCGCAGGCACCACCGGAAAAATGTACGTCGGCCGCGAGAACCATTGAAATTGACGGTTCTGCGTGAGAAGCGCAACGCCCTTCTCACTCGGCAACGGCGGATAGCAAATCGCGACTTTCATCCGCGGCACTTTTTACCACTTGTACCCAAGCCCAAGAATGTACCGCAAATCGCTCTTACGACGATCCGCCGACGGCTTCGAGTTGAAATCCCACTGGACCTTCGCAAGCAAATCAATGTTCCAAAACAGCATCGTCGTGAAGCCCAAATCGGCATGTCCCAAATAAATCGCCCAATCATCCACCTGTGGCATGTACTCCAAATTGTGGAACACCTCAACGCCTTCAGCCCACTTCGGAATCCAGTTCAAATGATGCGCATAACGAACCGTCGCATAGTTGTTTTCACGGTCCGGGTCCGCATCTTCATACTTATCATTCACCCACGACAAACCAATTTCCTGGTTGAAGCTCCACTTACCCGTCAGCTCCGATTCCGCCTTATCGAGCCACTGGTAACCAAGACCAACGCCCACCTTGATACGGCTGTCCAATCCCGCAATATCATCGCGCTCATAACGCCCATTCACATACGAATAAATCTTCTCCGCCCAGAAGTGGTCATACTGACCATCCAATTCAATGTCGTCCTTCGACTTCGTCGCATCATCCTTCGACGTCCCCGTCTTCGAATAGCCATAACCAAAGTTGAAGTTCACGCGATCCTTTTCCCAACGCCGATTCAAATTCGCCACGATCGTCGCCGTGTTCCCATACGTATTGCCGCGGTCCGCCTGAAACGCCACATTCACCGACCCATGCCACGTCTCTTCCTTCGGGTCAATCGCCTTCACCTGCCCCATCTCCAGCGCCTTCCCATCCGCCACATACGCACCATCCGTAACCGCCAAATTCTTCTTCTCCATCGTCCCGTCCACATACTGAATCGTATGCTCCCCCGCATCCTCAAGCTTCGCAATGTTCGCAAGCTTAATCTCAATCTCCCCCAAGTCGTCCGACACAAACTTAAGCGACCCATTTTGCGCCGCCCCAGCCTTGCCCGTCAGGTACGACCCCGACTTCAATACCACCTTGTCCGCATACGCCGCACCAGCCAAAACTGCCGCGACCGCCGCGCTTACCACCATACGAATCATCGTGTGTTTCATTTGTTCTCTTTCTTGCTTGTATCTTTTGTGAATGGAATATAGTTCTTAAAACTGAAACCCTCATTGGGCTTTTTCGGCGGCGGCAACGGATCCAGCGCCTGCTCCTCCAATGACCGCATATCCAGCGCATTCAAACCTTCAATATTGTTCGCCGGCCGATCCCCAGGCTCCAACTTCTGCCCATTCGTATATTGCCGCCCCAATACCGCATTCTTCGGCAAACCCGCATCATTCGCCATCGCATGCGGATCCACCAAACCAACCGTCACAAAAACAATAATCTCCTTCTGCTCCTTCACCCTCTCCATACTCCCAAACAGCCGCGGCCCCAACCACGGTATGTCCCTCAACAGCGGAATCCCATTGTCCACCTGCTTCTCCGTCGTCCGCGACAATCCACCAATCACCGCCGTCGTCCCGCTCGCCATGTTGAACTCCGTAATCAATCGCTGCACCTCAATAATCGGATACTTCGCTGAATACGTCGTATCATCTGAACTCGACCCACTATCCGCCGTCACAAAACTCCCCACGTCCGACCCCAGCGAACTAATCGTCGGCACAATCGTCACATTAATCAATCCATTCGTCCCAACACGCGGCGTCACCTCAAGCGAAATCCCCCAACTGAAAAACGCCTCCTTCGCAAACAACATCTTATCCTCACCCGGAATCGCCGCCAGCTTCATATCCAAGTCCACCGACTCGCCCGACGTGTTGAACGTCTTCTTCGCCGCCACCTGAACATTCGGATACTTCGTCGTCATGTCCACCGTCGCCTTCTTCCCACTCGACACAATAATCTTCGGATTCGAAAATACCTTCACATCGTCAATCGAATCCAGCGCCTTCAACGTAAGCGCCATCTCCGAAAAGTTAAGCGTCCCATTGAAACACACCACATCCCCATTCTGCGCACCCGACCCCGTCACATTGTACGTCGTCTTGTCATTCTTCCCAGAAATCTCTCGCTTGTACTCCGTCACGCCTTCCCCAACTTGCGTCGATTGAATCCCGCCCCCAAGCTGCATACTCCCCGTCATTCCCCCCAGCATCGACCAATCAATCCCCAACTTGTGCGAGGCCGTATTCCCAAGCTCCACAAACCGCGCCTCAATATAAACCTGCCGCGCCTCACGATCAATCTCCTCAATTATCTTCTCACACGCATCCAATATCATCTGCGGCGCCGTCACCATCACAGAATTCGCCTCAGGGAACGCATGCGCAATCTTGCTCACCTTCCACGTCACGCCAAAATCCCCACTCCACGTCGCGTTGAACTTCTCCGCAACCTCCTCCGCATTCGCATGCACCAACCGAAACACCCTCGACGAAATCCGCCGCGCCGCCAACTTCGCCTCCGCCTTCGCCTCATTCTCCGCCACCGACGCCTTCACAACCGCATTCGTCGGCACCTTCACATCCTCTACAACAGGATCCTTCCCAACAGGATCTGCCGCGACAGAATCATCTGCCGCGCACACACCAAGCGCAGCCCAAACCGCGCCAATCAGAATCACAATCTTGCTATTCATTGCCATAGCCCTATATTATACCATATTCCCGCCCCGCATTCAACCCCCTTTCCCAAAAAAAAATCTGCCGCGCTCCCGCCAAAATTTTTTCCACACCTGCCAAAAATCTGCCGCGCAACTGTCTCAAATCTGCCGCGCTCCCCCACCCCTCCAGCCCACTCCCCCTTCAACATCAGCCAAATCTTGCCAAGATTTTGCAAAATCTTGCCAAGAATTCCGAAAATCTTGCCAAGATTAACCTAAATTCACCCCCTAACCCACCTGACGTCCCCCA
>CAVGIZ010000158.1:0-5977 GCA_963629255.1 Anaerovoracaceae bacterium | reverse complement strand
CCTGATTCGACCACCCGACCAACTGCTGTGTACTCATTTTATTTTTGTCCTTCTTATTTTGTGCCGCGAGACCCCGAACACCGAAATCCCACGAGCAACATTGTTATTGACTTCATTTTGAAAGGAGCCCGATTGCTCCCTCCAATATATATATTCGTTTGAGAAACCCAACCACTTTCACTTTTTTGCATTTTCCTGAAAAAACTTTCTACCCCCTCCCTCCAACATCCCCCACCCCCTCCCTTCCCCATTGCATTCTCCCCCAAAATATGGTATAATATAGGACATCATGATTGGTAAAGGTTTATATGTTGGGAGCTCAAAGGCGTCCCGCGACAGTTTCGCCGCGGGAAAGATAGGTTTTATTAAAAAAGAAGAAGACCACCGAAGTGGTCCTCAAAGTCTCATAACGACTTCGGCATATAGCCTTGTTGTGATAAGATGGTGTATATGATACCATATTTCGGACGAAATTGCAAGCACGAATTTTAGATTTTTTCAAAACAACTTGATCAACAACTTAGAAAGAAGGAGAACAAAAATATGAAAACACTCGGTCTCGACCTCGGTTCCAACTCGCTCGGCTGGGCAGTCTTGGAAGACACAACAGGTGAAATCCTCGATAAGGGCGTCGTTATTTTCCCAGACGGGATTGACCCGACGAATGACAATGGGCCGCTGACGACCCCCGCCGCCCAGCGCCGCCTCGTGCGTCAGGCACGCCGCATGAAGTTCCGCCGCAAAATGCGCAAGTGGAACCTGCTCAAGCTTCTCATCGCGAATAAAATGTGCCCGCTCACTCTGGCCGAGCTGGAAGACTGGATTCACAGTGGCAAATACCCGCTCGCCAATCGCGCCTTCATCAAATGGCTCGCCGCGACCGACACCTCGAACCCTTACTGCGACCGAAATGCCGCGGTCGAAGGCATCGTCGACACCTTCACCCTCGGTCGCGCCCTTTATCACATCTGCCAACGCCGCGGCTTCAAGTCCTCTCGTAAAGATGCCGCCGCCACGGATGAAGGAGATGACGAAAACTCCAAAAAGAAAAAGGAAGACACCTCCGACTTGGGCAAGGTAAAGGCCAGCATCCAAAACTTGAGCGCGGCCATTGAAAAGACCCACGCCAAAACTCTCGGTCAATACTTCTATCGCTTGATCGAAAGCCAAAAGGGCCAACTCGCGAAAGATCGTGTGCGCGGCCACTACACAGGTCGCATCGAACATTACGAAAAAGAATTCGCCACTATCATGGAGGTGCAAGGCATCACCGGCGACTTGCGCGACAAATTGCATGCCGCCATCTTCTGGCAACGCCCCTTGCGCTCCCAAAAGAATCTCGTCGGCCATTGCCCGCTCGAACACAAATGCGCCCGCGCGCCCATCGGCCACCCGCTCGTCGAAGAATTCCGCATGTGGTCATTCATCAATAACCTTTCCTTCGATGACGCCAACGGAAACAAGGTCGAATTGACAACCGCCGACAAACAGAAAGTCTCCAACGCCTTTATGAAGGCCAGCCCAACTTTCAAGTTCGGCGACATCTCCAAGCTCTTCAAAGCGGATCCGCGCTTCAAAAATGAAGGCTATCGCTTCCACTACTACGATGATCGCGAAGTTCTCCCCAGTTGCTCCGTGCGGCACAATCTCGCGCGGCACTTTGGCGAAGTGAAGTACGATGAAAACCTCGTCTTCAATGCGCTCATGTTCTTCGAGGACGATGAAAAACTCGTCGCGTGGCTCCTCAAGCATCACAAAGGCCTCAGCGAAGCTCAAGCCCGCAAAATCATCAAGATTCATCCGCGCGAAGGCTATGCCTCCTATTCGCTCAAAGCAATTCGTAACATCCTTCCCTTCTTGCGCAAGGGCTACGAGCTTTCCTTCGCGAAGTTCCTCGCAAAACTGCCGCGCCTTATCCCAAACTTTGCCGCGCGCGAGGAATCCATCATCGATGACCTCAACGTCATTCACGACGAATACAGGAACGACAAGGCACGCCTCGCCCAAAGCCCCACAAAGCCAAACGAAAAACTCATCCCGCTTTACGACCGCTATCAGGACTACTTCCTCAACGCGTGCGGGCTCGACGCAAAACAATTCAACAAGCTCTATCTCGGCGGCGATAAAACCTACGCCCACAACGCCACGCGCATCCCGAAGGTGAAGCTCGGCATGATTCGCAACCCGCTCGTCCAGCGTTCAATGACAACCTTGCGCCGCCTCGTCAACTACTTGCGCGACCATGGCATCATCGATGAAATGACCGCCATCAACATCGAGCTGGCACGCGACGTCAACAACTCCTCCACCCGCAAGGGCTGGCAAATGTGGCAAAAGGACCGCCAAGCCCTCCGCGACGAAGCCCGCGCCGAAATCGCCGCGCACGGCATCGCCCTCTCTGAAGACGCCATCGACCGCTACGTCCTCTGGAAAGAGCAAGATGGCCGTTGCATCTATACGAACCAAAACATCAAGCTCGACAACCTCTGGCGCGGCACAGGTGGTTTTGATGTCGAACACACCATCCCACGCTCGCGCCTCGGCGATGATTCCCTCGCCAATAAAACAATTTGCGATGCCCACTATAATCGCGAGATTAAAAAGGCCAAGTTGCCGCGCGAATGCGATAACTGGGACAAGCCGCTCAAACCCTACGCCGGCACTATCGAGCAAAATCTCAAGGTCTTTATCACCAAGCGCGACGCCGCCAAGGATAAATTCCTCGCCGCCAAGAAAAAAGCCAAAGCCCTGACCGACCCGACCAAGCGCTCCTCCGCGAACGCCGTCGCTATCCGCCATCGCTTCGAGCTCGACTATTGGCAAGACAAGATTTCGCGCTTCGAAATGACGGACGAGAAACTCGCAAACAATAAATCTGCCGCGGGCTTCAAGAACCGTCAGCTCGTCGATACAGGCATCATGTGTTCCCACGCCGTTGAGCTCCTCAAGAGCGTCTACGCCAAGGTGCACTCCGTGAACGGCGCGGCCACATCCTTCGCTCGCAAGGCCTGGGGCATCCAAGAAGAAGACGCCGCCAAGGATCGCAGCGAACATACGCACCATGCCAAAGACGCAATGGTCATCGCCGCGCTCAACTCCGCGCGCTTCAATGCCATTTGTGCCGCGCTCAAGGACGACGGTCAAAACTATGGCCGCCCCTGTGACGTCTGCCCCGCGCCATGGCCCAACTTCGCCGAACGCGTGCGCCGCGCCACAAACGAAATCCTCGTCAAGCACGTCTTGCGCCAAACGACCCTCAAACAGTCCACAAAGTGCAACTCGCTCGCGAAATCCCATCCGCCCAAGAATAATCCCAATGGCCCACGCATCAAGGATGTCCGCTCGCGCGGCGATACTGTCCGCGGCCAATTGCATAAGGATACCTTCTACGGCTGCATCCAAAAGCCCGGCGAAACCGAAAAGGTCTTCGTCGTGCGTAAACCCCTCATCGGCCTCAAACTCGCCGACGCGCGTAAACTCGCCAAAGACATCGTCGACCCCGCCATCCAAAAAATCGTCCTCGCTTGTCTGGACAAATTGGAAGCAAACGGCGCGAAGGTCATCAACCGCGGCGACATTTGTATGCCCTCAGGCGTGCCCATCAATAAGGTGCGCATCGTCGCGCATACCACGAACCCAATGAAACTCCGCGACCATGCCATGGCGTCCGATAAGGATTATAAAACGCCTTACTACGTGACCGCGGCAGAAGGCTCTAACTTCCGCCTCGCCATCTTCAATGTCGATGGCAAACTTTCGGTCAAGCCCGATAACTCGCTCATCTGGGCCCAAAACCATAAGAAGCCCGACTACGTGCCATTCGACAAGCAGCCCGGCTTCATCGGCTACATCATGCCAGGCTCAATGGCGCTCACCTACGAAAATTCGCCCGATGAACTCAAGGCTCTCACACCCAAAGACTTGCGCAAGCGCCTCTATAAGGTCGTGAAGTTTGAAACCATTGGACGCGTCACGTTCCGCTTGCATACAGAAGCTCGTGCCAGCACGGTCCTCGGCGAAGCCCTTGTCGCAATGGGCAAACATAAAGCAGGTGAATCAAAAATTGAGTTTACGAATCCTCATGAATTACTCTACTTGTTCCCAGGGAAGTATCTTGCGCATATGCTCTTCGAGGGCATTGACTTCAAAATGAACTTGGATGGCTCAATCAAATTTAATACCTAACCACTAAATCAAAAAAAGGAGTGTGCGATGATTACCCGAACGCTGTGCTTTAGCTCGCCCGGGCGCCTAAGCGTCCGTGACCAACAACTTGTCTATGATGCCAAGGATGGTGCCCATCACACCTTCCCCATCGAAGACCTCGGCTTCGTCATCATCGAAAGCGACCAAATCCTTTTGACGATCCCCTGCCTTCGCCACCTCTCCGCGGCCAATGTCGCCGTCATCGTCTGCGACGCCACCCACATGCCCACCGCACAATTCCTCCCCTATGCGGGCCACGTCAATTCACAAGAAATAACCACCGCGCAACTCGCCGCAACCGACGCCGTCCAAGGCCGCCTCTGGCGCCAACTCGTTCGCCAAAAAATCCTCAATCAAGCCGACCTCATGGACCGCCTTGAAGCCCCCGGCTCCGCGCGCCTTCGCACCCTCGCCGCGAACGTCAAAAACCACGACCCCGCCAACTGCGAAGCCCAAGCCGCACGCATCTACTTCCAAGCCCTCATGCCCGAAGGCGTCACACGCGATCCCGACGGCGAATGGCCCAATATGCCCCTCAACTATGGCTACGGCATCCTCCGCGCCGCCGTCGCACGCGCCCTCGTCGGCTCAGGACTCCTCTGCGTCCGCGGCATTCACCACCACAACCGTAACAACCCTTTCTGCCTCGCCGACGATGTCATGGAACCCTACCGACCCTTCGTCGACCAATACATCCTGGGCAAAGTCCGCCCCTTCGATGTCCCCCTCAAAGAAATTATCCAGCCCATGCGCGCTCGCCTCCTCGAAATGCTCACCTGCGATGTCACTATGGGCACCATGCGCCGACCCCTCATGATCGCCCTCTCCTCCACCACCGCCTCCCTCGCACACGCCTATAAAGGCGAAACAACATCACTCTCACTCCCCGCATTCAACAAATGAAACAACAACCCACCCAATTCGCCTTCACGGCCTATTCGCTTATGTGGATCTACGTCATGTTCGATTTGCCCACCGATACGAAAGCCCAGCGCAAAGCCGCCGCGCGCTTCCGCAAAGACCTCCTCAAGGATGGTTTCCAAATGCACCAGTACTCGGTCTACATTCGCCACTGCGCCTCCTTTGAAGCCGCCACCGCCCACATCGAACGCGTCGGCAAATTCGTCCCCGACGAAGGCGAAGTCTCCATCTTGCGCATCACCGATAAACAATTTGGCGATACCATCCGCTTCGTCGGACGCAAATCGAAACCACCTCCTAAAGCCCCCGTCCAACTCGAATTTTTCTAATCTCCCCTCTTCCATTTCGGTCTCAAATATGATATAATATACGCCATCACCTTGCTCTTTGACTTTTGAATATATGAAAAGCATCTTATCACAACGGCCACACCCTTGTGCCCCACCTGATTCGATGCTTTGAAACCCTTCGCAATCGGCGCGACAGTTTTCGTCTTCGCAATGTCTGAGAGGTTCGGGGATTCCTCCCCGTAACCTTGGTGGCGTTTGGAACAATGCCTTTCAGGGCGAGCATCACAAACCTTCAGCAAAACATTCGCACAGGTGTTGTGATCGGGTGATGGAAAGCATGACATGATTCGTGCCCTTCGCCATCGGCGCGGCAGTTTTTATTCTTCGCGCAAGCCACTCTTGAAACGATGACTGATGAGCAATTGGTCAACATTACATTTGTTGGAGTTCGTCCAGCATCAGTCACAGCCTATCGCGACAGCTTTCGTTTTCGCAATGTCTGAGGGGTTCGGGGATTCCTCCCCGTAACCTTGGTGGCGTTTGGAACAATGCCTTTCAGG
>CAVGIZ010000157.1:0-6033 GCA_963629255.1 Anaerovoracaceae bacterium | reverse complement strand
AGTACACTCATCGTGCATTTATTATTGGAACGTGCATTTACTTCTGGAAGCTACACCCCACAAAACCCTCACTCAAAAAATCCATATCGCCGTAATGCCCCCTCCGCACCACGCCAATCCTTCGCCATAAGCCCAACACCATCCTTCGCCGGATGCCGCAACCGCCTCAATAACTCCATAATCTCATCAAACTCCTCCCGCGAAAGTTCATCCCCAACCCCATCGCCAACCTTCCCCTTCAACACCTTTCGACAGTATTCATACAACTTCGACCCAACATCCCCCTCAAAGCGTCCACTCCCCTCCATCATCGCCTCAAACTTCATCGCCCCAGGCAACAACCTCAATCGCATCCCATTCTCCTTGCGCTGCAAATCCCTCAACCCAATCCAAAGATCATAAAACGAATAAATACCCCCATCACCACCCATCGGCCGCACCACGCCCACAATCTCCCCAATGTGACGCGCCACAACCCCATACGCAGGCCGCGCAAAATCATTCGGCATCACCTCCACCTTCACCCCCCCCATCTCATCTACCAACGGAGTCAAGAAAAATTTCCCAATGTCCCCAACCTCCGCCAAATTAAATCTCCTAATTTTCTTCTTCTCTGCCGTCGTCACCTCCGCAGCCATATACCGCTCCCAATACCCCTTCGCACACGCAAGCAATACCTTATCCTGCCTCTCCACACGCTGTATCCCCATAATCGCCTTATTGATCGCACTGCGCGAAAATTCACACGCCACCGCCGGCGGCCTCTTACCATACCCAACCCAATCCTCATTACGCCCCACCGTGCGCACCTCAACCCCCTCCAAAAGCGGCTCCACCACCGCCCCCGCACGCGCATGTTCCCCCTCTCCCTTCTTCCAGCACCCACGATTCGCCTCGTCAAACCTCTGCACACTCTCTATCAGCGGCGCCACATCGTAAAACTTACGCAACCCCATCTTCCCACGCTCATACGGCAAGAAACGACGAAACGCCGCATTAAACCGAAAAGCCTCTCCCTCACACCCACGTACACACCGAATCGCAATCACATTCGGTACAGGCACCTGCGAAACAACCAAATCCCCAGCACCCTCCAACGTGCGCCCCTCATACGAACACCCCCTCTCACAATCATACGCATGAGCCCAAGATTCAAGGTCAATCCCCAAAATCGTCTTAATAAGCGCCTCCCGATCCAAATCAAGCCCTGGCCGCACACCATAATTGCTACACATGTATGGCAAAAGCTCAGCATCTTCATCCGAAAGCTCCCCACACCAATCCGAAAGCAAGGTCCCCGCTTCTTCGCGATAAAGTTCTGCCGCGGCTGTGGCAAGCATCGTCAGCGTATGCCCAACCCGCAAAGGACGCCCATTCCGATCTACCCGATTATGACAACGCTTCCTTTCCTCACGGAAAAGTTCATCTTCACGATCTCTAAGAAGCTCCAACGCCCCACCTTCCCCATTTATCGATTCACGCCTCTCAAGCGTACGCCACAAAGCCTTGGGATCAACACCAAATCGCCCAATGTCATGATGCAGCAATTGAAATTCAAAATCTCGCACTCCACGATGACGCTGCCCCCGCGGCAACTGACGGAATTTATCATCTTTCTCAAGATGAAGATTCAAATACTTCAAAACCCAACGAATCAATTGGGCATCCGTTACATGACACGTACGCGGCGGAAAACGCAATTCCCCAATTGCACAAACAGGAAAACCCCTTTCTCTACGCGCCTCCACATCAAGCTGACGCCATTCCGTCAAACGATCCATCTTCAAAAGAAAATCATCAGCATGCCCCATCATCGCACCAAATGCGCGACGCAAAGCAGACTGAAGCTCTGCCCGCGTCGGCTTCAAAGTCTCCCCCACAAAATACCGCGTCAGATTCGCAGAAAAGAATGGTGCCATTTCCCTAACAAACACATCCTTCACAAGAGCCTCTTCTCCTTTGCCACTAACGAGTTGGAAGTCAGCTCGGAATTGCGCATCTTCAAGCGAAAGGTCCTCCAACTTTTCGGCATTAAGCATACACTCAAGAATACGATGGTAGGCGGCCAAATAGTCGTCCAGCACACGATTTGGATCTTTGCCGCGAATAGAATTATCGTGCATGACCAGCAAAAGACGCATAAGTTCATCTTCAGAAATTCCACCGCGGAGATGTTGAATCTTGATCGCACCGTAATGCTTCTTAGGCACATATTCAAATTGAGCAACGCCATTTTTGATTGCATAATGACGATCCATCCCATTTGCATTTTTGAGTTCTTCACCGAACTCATTCTTTGCACCTTCAGGAAGCGGACCGAACATGTAACGTTTACGCTCAGGACGCACCGTGATATCGAGACGCTTAAATTTGATGCAGTCAAGTTTATGAAAATCTTCAATATAAGCCAACGCAAGAACAATGAAGCGATCCTTCATACGAGGCTGGAGAACATATTTAAAGCGACGATTCTCCTCGGATTCCGTTGAATGTTCAGCCGCGGCAATAAGTGCCTGCGCTTCTTCGTCTAATGACAAATAATTATAAGAGGCAAGCGGCACCTTATTGAGGTACTGCAGGATATTGGCAAAGTTGAGGTAGTCAATATTTTGAACGTCAATATCGGTCCGGCTTGAGCGCATACTGTAGTAGGTAAAGGAATCAATGATGGCCTTCGTCGTACCGCATTTCTTACGCAAAGCGAGAAGCTCTAACTCATTTACTTCCTTGCGCAAGCCGCTCTCAATTTCCCATTCTTTTGGCGGCAGTTGCATATCAGGAAATTGTTGAATGAACTCGGATGCATCATGACGATAGAGCGCAAGACAAATCAAATAGATAATCCCCTTGCGCGTGAATTCATAATGCTCCTTGCGATCGTCATTCGGATTAAACAATTTAAGCTTGAAAATTTTCTCGCTCTTGCGCCCTGGCCCAAGGGCATGTTCACACGCTTCACCATATAATTCACCTTCAATGAAACGATGAAACTCAGGCGACACAATCAATGCCTTGGAATCGCTAGGATGAATAAACATATTCCGCAACTTCCACAACTGCAGAACAATATCAATTGCAAGCTTCTCATACTCCTTCTTATCCCCCACCAACTTACCAAAGTCACGCCCTGGATCATTGGCTCGATGCAACCAAAGAAAGCTTGCAACCTCATAATGCCGACCGCTCGCCATCAACTCCTTAATAACAGCATCTGAAGTCCTCTTACCTGAAAGATCTGTAGTGCTTCCCAAAATTTCGCTAATGTTCTGAAGTGCAAGCGTCAGATAGGTAATAAATTGCGGCCGCTCATCTTTATTGTGTTCATCCTTGATGCGCAACGCCTTCATGTCCTTCAAAAAGTCACGACCACTCAAATATGTACGCTTCTTCATGCCGCCAACACGGGCTGGACGCCGCGAACTTCCTGCACCAGGATGACCAATCGAAATTGTAAAGTTACCACTCATTTTTATTCTCCATTCTTCTGCGTGTTTTATTATTATTATCTAAAATTGAAAGGCAAAACTGCCGCCATAAAATCTGCCGCGGGCAAAGGCGTCTCCACTTGTTGACGCAAAACCGCCTCCCGCGCCGCATCCATGTGCGGGAAAAGCAAATGCACATGCGCAAGTTTCTCCTCGTACACATCTTGCGCAATCATTCCTTCCGCAAGTCGCGCGCCCAAAATAGCACACGCAATCATTTGCAGTGTGGCATCACCCGCATTCGCTTTTTCATACGCCACCTCAAAATGCCGCGCACGCTCTTCAGGCGCCTCGCAAATAAGTCCGCGATAAAATTCTATCAGCTCCCATGGATGCCCATACTCCACACCCCACTCCCCTTCCTCGGCCAAATACGCCGAACGCACGGACTGCGGAGCGCGCCCCGAAACAATGTATCTAAGAAGTAAATGGTGTTGATATTTCCTTTTGGGGTCGGTGGACTTCGCGAGCTTCTTTGCCGCCGTAACAAGCTCCTCTTCCGACGCATCTGCATTCCCCGTGAAATAAAGTTTCGCAGCCGCGGTCAATTCTGCATCGGACGTGCTGGAATCATCCATCATAGCCGTAAGCCAATACGCCTGTGTCTGCATCATCTCGCCACGCTTTTCATACACATCCGAAAGCACATCAAACTTCTTCAATGCCAAATCAAAAAAGTGCCTCGCTTCATCATCCTTTCCTAAGAACGCAAGACACTGCCCTTTTGTGGAAAGAAGTTGACCATAATACCGCGTGCCAACAACAGCGACCTCATGAATGCGCGCAATAAATTCATCAACCAATTTGTTCGCATCCTCAAAGCGAAAAGCATTGGTGAGTGCCACAACCACATTCAAAAATGCCCAACATACAAGCGGCGCCGCTTCCTCATACAACTCATCCCCAAGCTGCTTGAACTTCGCAAACTCATCCTCGCTCATCACCGCCCCACGATGATTCTGAAGAGCAAGCGATGCCGTCACCCAACCAAACTCCACTTTCCGCGGCACTTTGCAATCATCGGGCCGATACGTCCGCAACCATTCAATTTGCCTTTCAAGTAAATGTAAATCAATCGCCTTTGAATCAAGATGACGCATAACCTCAGCCAAATACTCTTCCCATCCAATTATTTTACCGCGCGCCTCTTCGCCAAAACGCGCCAAAAGCGCATTCACAAGACTCTGCTTCCCCGCGGCACTCTTCCCAACCAAAAGCTTATTCCAAAGATTCATTGGCAATTTGCGACCACTGTGAAAAATGTCCAACACCTGTGCAAGCTCATCCGATTGAAAATTCAAAAAGCAAGTCCTCTTCCAGCCCGTCAGCCGCAAACGTTCCTGTGAAAAATCGTTCTTCGCGAAACATGTATTCGCAACCAAATCAGCATACGCATCAAATGGCGAATTTTTATCCATCTTCTTGATCTCAAGATGAATTGAATTGGCGCGCTTAGGCAACGTCTGCGCCAATGCAAAGCAACACACATCGCATAAAAAAGTAAAATCCTTCTCATGCAAATAAGGTGCGCGTTCCTCAATAAAAACAGTCAGCTTCGTCACACCTTTTTCTGACAAGGGCAAAAGACGCATCACCAAATCAATAAATGACGCCACCGCATGCCCCCAACCCGAAATAGACGCAAGCGCATACATCGGTACTGCCAACACCCCCGCCTGTTCATGATGAATGAGCGTATCAAGAAGCTTATCGCCCGCGGCAATTTTCTCCTCCGTATCATCCGTCGCGGCATGCAAAGACGGTTGCTCTGGCAAATGATGCTTCACATCACTCAACACCCCCGCAATAATCCCATCCTTCCCCGTCGCAAACTCTTCATCCTTCCCCGATTCATCAATGTAAAGTTCCCACTCATTGGATGGCGCCAAATGCTGAATCTCATTCTTATGCGCTCCAGCACCCACTTCCACTCCCTTGATTCGCGGCTCACCATACGCCTTCAAAACCTCCATCTTCTGCACATGAGACCTCCGATTCTCACGTTCCTTTTTGATAAATTCTGGCAACGGACCACCCGCCAAATCTATCTTCGCCTGAAGCTCCGGCAAAATCTCTTTCGCCTGTTCTGCTTCCTTTATAAGCCTCTTCGCACCCCTCGCCCATTCTTGTGCCTTCGAAATCCATGCCAATGCCTCCGCCCCATATTTACGCTGAATCCTGCCACGCTCTCGCTCTCGCTCTCTACGCACCGACTCTGTATCATCCCACAAAAGTCTAACACAATACCAAAACAGCGCAGACGCACGAGCATTCTCAGCCGTCCCCTTAGGAAACTTATCACGCATCCAATCCGATGGGAAAGGAACAATTTTTAACTGTGGCTTCTTCTCCTCAAATGTAATCGTACATTTGAAGCGCTTATCAAATTCTTTTCCAATATCAAAACTCATATCCTAATTCTTTCTCTAATTTGTTCAACTGACAAGTATTATATCATATTCCGCGGCAGATTGCAATCCAGAATTTGTGAAAGTTAGCATCCGTTATTCCCGTTCGATTCCCCTCAATCCATCTCAAATCTGCCGCG
>CAVGIZ010000156.1:0-6050 GCA_963629255.1 Anaerovoracaceae bacterium | reverse complement strand
GCAAATTGCCCCCCCCCCCCCCCAGCCAAACGCACAATTCCAACCCGCACACGCCGCGCAAACCACGGCGTCAAACGAAAACAAACCACATTCAAAACCGACCAAATCCTCTGCCGAATCTTCTCCATCTTCGGCCGCTGATTCGTCTGCACAGGATCAAACTTTACATCACTCATTTCTTCACCATCCCTTCATACGCTTCAAACATCTGCCGCCCAATGGCAGGCCATTGGTATTTATCTTCGATTAATTTCTGTCCCCTCTTCCCCATCTGCACACGCTCTTCATCTGTCAACCCCATCGCCTCCCCCAACGCCCCCACCAGCGCCTCAACCCCAAACTCAATCCACCACCCACACTTCCTCTCCTCCAACTCCCCCCACGGCGCTCCCGTTGTGGTAATAACAGGCACCCCCGCCCACAAAGCCTCCGCAATCACAATCCCAAAGTTCTCCGTATGCGTCGGCAAAACAAACAAATCCGCCCGCCGATACGCCTCCCACTTCCGCTCATCCATCAACGCCCCCGTAAAAATAAATGCCCCATCTAGCCCCAGCTCCCGCACCCGCGCCTTCACCTGCGCCTCATACGCCTGTTCAGTCGGGCCATTCAACGTATACACAAGCTCGACACACCAATCCTTCCGCACCTCAATCGGCAACCGCGCCCACGCCTCCACAAGCTCCAAAACACCCTTCTTTTGATGCATCCGCGAAACAAACAACGCCCGCCGCCGCCCATCTTTCCTCTTCTCATTCGCCTGCTGACACTCCATCCAACTCTTTTCATCGGGCGTCACCACTCCATTCGGCGAAAGAATAATCGTTTGCCGAAACCCAAGCCCCCGCAAATACCCCGCCTCACTCTCGGCCGTCGCATGCAACGCCGCGGCACACGCCAAATCCCTCCGCTGATAAAGCCACATCGCCAATCGCTTCTTCCATTTCTTCTGCGCCAAACTCCACGGATCAAGCGACCCCCGCGGCGCAATCACATACGGAATCTGATGCTTCCGCGCCACTCTTGCCGCCACATGCAAACACCAAAGCCATGTCGCATGAATATGAATAACATCTGGACACACCCGCGCAATCATCCGCTCATAAAACGCCGCGATCCCCTCCCCCTCTTGCCGCGCCTCAAAATGCTCAACTCCATCAATCCACGCCCTCTCCCCAGGCGTACACGACAAAAGCCACGCCTCACACCCCGCCTGATTCAACGCCGCCACCAACGCCTGACTCGACCGCGCAGGCCCCCCACTCGCCCGCGATATCCCTCCAATAATATGAATAACCTTCATCCTCAACCCTCCCTCACCACAAATCTCAATTTTCCTCGATCATGCGCAATCTCTTCAACACGCCTCCAATCAACCGCCACCTCTCCACCCAATCGCCCCGCAAAGCCAGTCAGAATCTCCCCAATGCGTTTCTCATCTTCGCGCCGAGCAGGCATATACTCAACCGTAATCGACGCATCCTTATGCTGCACCACACGAAAACCCCGCACAAGCTCCGGCTCCGCATCAAAAATCGTCGTCAAATATTCGCCATTAATCACCTTCCCCGATGGCAAAATAAATGACTCCGATTCCCGCCCCTTCACCGAATCAATACACGGCAACGTTCGCCCACACGCGCACCCCTCCGTCAACCACCGCCCCCGATCATTATTCTCATACCGAATCAGCGGAAAGACCTCATCTTCCAAATTTGTCAACAACGTCCGACCATACTCGCCCCTCGGAACACTCTTCCCCGCCTCATCCACAAACTCAATAAACACATGCTCCACATTCACATGAAGCCCCTTGCACTCTGGACATTGCTCCGCAATCCACCTCAACTCACAACTTCCATACTGATCACACACCTTCGCCCCAAACACACGCTCCATCAATTCGCGTTGCACCCTCGCAAGCGGTGCCGACGTCGCCCACACCACCTTCGGCCGCCAATCCCCCAAAATCCCCGCGTGCGCATCCACATATTGCGCCACTTGCGTCAACGCCCCCACATACCCCTGCAGCAACGTCGGCTTCACCCCGCGGCACTTTCTCAAAAACGTCTGAATGTCTCCCTCCGTAATCACCGTTGCATCCAACTTCAAATGCCGCGTCGGCCACCACATCGCCGCATTCACAAACTTCGCCTTCAAAGAATGCCGCGGATCGCGCCACACATACGCATGATCATCCCACGGATGCACCCCAAACCGACTCTGCAACCGCCAACTATAAACCTCTTCAGGAATGCGCCGATCATACCCCGTCTTCGTCGGCGTCCCCGTACTCCCACCCGTCGTCGAAACCTTCATAAACGAACGCAACGCCGAATTCACAAACTCATCAAAGTGTTCACGCAATTCTTTCTTTGTCACAATCGGCAAACGCTCAAACCACCCCTCTTGCCCAATATCCCCCAATTGAAAACCAACCGCTCCATAAAACTGAGGATAAAACTTGGTCTGCGTCATCGCGACCTGAACAACCCGCCGCTTCGCCTCTTCCTGCCGCGTCATCAATTCATCCAGCGATAAAGACTCATCTGCCATCACCGCGGCAAATTTCTCAAAGGCCGTCGGATGAAACCGCCGCCACTTCGCCTTGTAAATAACCTCTCTCACCTTATCCATAACTCAAATATCCGCCCAACTCCGCGGAGCAGGTTTATTCCGAATAAACTTCCGAATCTGCTTGCGCACAATAATATACATCGCATGAATGTAATCCCACACCGTACACCCTTCTCGCGTACGCCCCTTCCAAATCTCTAACCCAATCTCCGACCGCTCTACCCTTTGACAAATCGTATACGCCAAATATTCCGCTCGATGCGCCCGAACATAGTCAACATCAAAAACCTTTGAAAACTTTTCAAGCCCCTCCATCCCTTCCTGAGACATAATCTCACAAACCGTATGCATACATTTATGACAATCGTATGTATCATTCCCCCGTGCCCGACGGCGATGCATCTCACACACATCCAAATTATCCCAACACTCAGGCCAACTCAAAAGATCTCGTATTTTTACCACCCGCTCCGCAAGCCCATCCACAATAAATCGAATCGCAGGAATCGAATACGCCCCCAACGCAACAAGATCATAATTACTACAATCCGTCTTGAAAAATCCATTCTTCAAATATCGCGTCGCAAAATCCCGAACAGGCCCACCCGATGCCAAATAATAATGCGTAAACAAATTCTGCAACAAAAGCGCAACAAAACAATTGCAATACGTCGTATTGTTATCAATAATCAATCCAGGAAGCACATCATTCCCCCAGTTCGTTTTTACAACAACCAATGGAATCCCCAATTTCGCGGCAAACTCCCGCCCATTCTCATACAGCGATCGAAAGCTCCTCGCGGCACTTTCGACCGCATCTTGCCGCGTACGCAAATGCGCATCCGACATCACAAAATAACGCTCACCCCCCGCATTCAACATCCGATGATGCACCGTGTAAAGACAATCCACCCCACACGAAAGCCCCATCGCCCGAACCACTTTCTGCTTGTAAATCGGCGCAATCGTCTCCGCCGTCAACTTAACATGATAGAGCTGGGGCTCTTGCTGACAAACAACATCAATAAAATCACGCTCCAATTGCTCCTTCAATAAATTGGTTATTGGCGCTTCACAAACAATATCAAGCCGATTCTTGATGGCATACGATAACACGCCAACCACAAACCCATCCACCCGATCCGCACACAACCCCTGCGCATATCGGTCTTCCACTCGCACCCATAAAGTCGAGTGCTTCTCGCCCAATGAAATCGGCACCGAAAGCCGCGTCCATCCATCTTTGCTTGAAATCTCAGGCTTACCAATTGTCAATATCCCCATCTCACGCCTCCTCTTTTACATCATCCCCAAATAAACATCCATCAACTTCCTGGCCACATCCGAATGACGATACGTCGTCGCCACCGCGCGCCGCGCATTCTCGCCCATTCTCTTTACAAGCACCCGATCCGCAAGACACGCCTCCACCGCGCGCCGCAATTCCTTCGGATGCCACAACGAAAAACCAAACCCCGTCTCGCCATCCCGAATCAATTCCTTCCCAATTCCACACCGTATCCCAATAACAGGCACCCCAAAAAACATTGGCTCCAAAAAGTTATGCCCAAACGTTTCCGCACGGCTCGGCACAACCGCACACTGCACCTTCCCCAAAACCGTCGGCACTTCACCCCGCGGCACTTGCCCAGGCATCAACACCTGCCCCTCCAGCCCCTCACGCTGAATCACCTCTCGCACCTTCTCCATCACCCGCTTCTCGCCTTCCCCACACAACAACAGCCGCACTTCCGAATGTGCCTTCAAAACAGGTGCCAAATTCTTCACAAGCCACACATGCTTCTTCCCAGGACGGAACCCCGCCAAATACACCATCTTGAAAAGTGACTCATCATTCAACACCCCCGCAAGCACCTCGGGCACGTGTTCGCCCTGTGTCGGCTTTTCCTCCACCCCCAAAGGCACAATCGCTCCCTTCCCAAACCAAAACAACAACGAGGCCCCCACAAATCGCTCCGCCGCATTCTTGCACTGAAAAATAATCTTGTCATAGAAAAGCAAGTACAAAATGCATTGAAAAATGCTCATCGGAATGCGCCGAAAGTTATCATTCTGATACGAATGAGTCGTCCCTAAAAAGCGCAAATGCGCCGCCACCTTCCGCGGCAATTTCCACTTGGCCTTAAGATAGTGCTTCGTATACCCCCAGCCACCACCGCCATGCACAAGAACAATCTCATATTTTTCAGCCAGCCCCACCACCCGCATCATCAACGCATCCCAATCATTCTCCACCAAAATGCGCTCGTCTGGAATCACCGACCGAATCAAATCCCACGATCCCTCCTGCGGTTCCTCAGGCACCGAGGCAAAATAATAATCTACATCCGCAGGGCAAATTTTATACGACTCCACCGCACACCAACACATATGACGAATGAGACCAAAAGGGTACACATCCCCAAAGAAAACAATGGCCTTTGAATTCTTCACCGATAGGCCTCCAAATAATGCTTACCCCGTAATCGCCAATCCAACCAAATCCCCTTCAACGCCGTCGGCCACCAAATCGATAAAAAGTGCCGCGCCTTCGTAAACGCCTTCACAGGAAAATCCCCCAACATCTCCCTATCTTCCCACGCATTCTGCTTGCGATGCTGCTCCGAAAGTTCCCCATGCAACGCCTCATACACCGGATCCGCCTTCCCATCCGCAATGCAATGCCCACTCGTCTTCGCATCTGGGTGCATCCTCAAGGCCCACGCAAAATCAATAAACGTCCGATACTTCACGCCGCAGTCATGCCGAAATTGAAACCAGAGCTTCATATCCATCGTGTAATAAAACCGCACATCCACTCCGCCCACCGCATCAAGGAGCCGCTTCGTAAAAAATGAGCTCGGCCCACACACATTCACAAGCCCACACCGATACCGCATCTCCGAAAATGGCCGCGCCACATTGCACTTCAAAATCTTCATCTCCGGGTCACACCAAAAACTCCCGCCCACAAACCACTCACATTCCGGATGCTTCTCCGCGGCACTTTTCAACTTCTCCACCACCCCGGGTAGCATCACATCATCCGCATTCAGCCACGTCAAAAACTTCCCCTTCGCATGCGCAAAACCCTTATTGAACGCATCACTCTGCCCCTTATCCTTCTCACTGCACCACCACGCCACCTTATCCGCATACTTCTCAATCACTTCTTTTGAATTATCCGTCGACCCACCATCACAAATAATGAGTTCCCAATCCCCGCAAGATTGGTCCAACACCGACCGAATCGCTTCATCCAAAAAGCGACCATAATTATAATTGGCAATAACGATACTAACTAGAGGAACTGACATACCCTATATTATACCATATTTCCGCGGCACTTTCAACCCCCTTCCGCGGCAAAACTTACTCAAACCAATTTGCACGTTGCTTTCATCCCCAAGCCTCTCCTGCCTTCGCGGAGGCACCATCTAACCGCTGTCCCTGGCTTGATATTGTCATTCGCC
>CAVGIZ010000155.1:0-6116 GCA_963629255.1 Anaerovoracaceae bacterium | reverse complement strand
AGGAGCATCGGGCGCGAGACTTGAAGTTTTACGAGGAGTATTTCGCGCGGCATCCTGAATATGCGGGGTAGTGCCGCGGTAAGCTGGTTACAGCATTGATCTTTGACAATTGAATAGTTTTGGTTAGACAGGTAAAACAGGTTTGGAAGGTTTGGGAAAGTGCCGCGGGACTAAAAGCAGAAGGGCGGCACTTTTCAGCGCCGCCCTCTTCGTCAGTGACCGAATTCAACTCTTAGCGCTTCACGAGCTTACGAACAGCCTTGTGCGAGCAGAACGTACGCTCTGTGTAGAGTTTCGAACGACGGCTCGGCGCCGCCTTCACAACCTTGATCGCCTGGATCCACGGCGAGTGGAACGGGAACAACTTTTCAACGCGCACGCCATAGCTTTCACGCGAAACCGTGAACGTGCTCGAAATGTTCTTACGACCATTGTCGATCGCGAAAACCTTGCCCTCAAAATCCTGAATACGATACTTGTCGCCTTCCTTGATCTTGATGGACACGCGGATAATATCACCCGTGTGGAATTCCGGGAAATTCTTTTCGCCCGACTTTGCCGTCTGTTCGGCGTTGATCTTGTCAAGAAGCTTGATACCCATCTTTTAGGCCTCCTTCTTCTCTTCAGCCTTCGGCTGAGCCTTACGCGCATGATGCGGCTTGATAGCCGGATTCTTCGCGCGGCGAATCAAGCTCGCCACCGTCGTCGACGCCTTTGCGCCCTTTGACAGCCAATAATCAACCCGAGCCAAGTCGAGCTTGAAGTTCGCATCCTTCATCTGGGTGTCATACCAACCCAAGACTTCGATGAACTTGCCATCACGCGGGCTGCGCGAGTCAGCCGCCACAATACGGTAGGTCGCATGATTCGTGCAACCCGTCCGACGCATTCTAATTTTTACCATCTCTTGTTGTTTCCTTTTCGGTCACTGAAAGATGGCGCATATTATACCATATTTTGCGTCCAATTGCAAGGGGGAAAAACATAAACGAATAACTTTTTTCCAAACCTTGCCATTTGCCACGCGCCGCGGCACTTTTTCTTGAGTTTCAATACCACGTCTCCAGCCGCGGCACTTTATCCTCGCCCCAAACGCGCTTCAATTACTCCCCGAAACTTCTAGAAATTTTTAACTTTCCCCTTGACAGGTCATAATACCTTATGATATAATATGCGCCGTTACGCCTTATTAGGCAAGTCAAAATTGAAAGGACAAAAAGAAATGAATGAACGCAGAGTAGATCGTCGGTTTATTGGTGCAACAATCGACATCTTGATTTGTAAGAAGGTTGAGCGTAAGTATCGGCAGTCTGAGGAGGATTCGTTGTCGGTCATCTATGGTCGTGCATTGGAAGATGCCACACGCAAAGTCGTCCTGACCAAAGAAGATTATCGCGACATTGAAGATGAAATTGCCGCGAATCGTCTGCAGCGCAAAAAGAATCGTGCCCAGATGCTTCGGGACAAAGCCAAGCTGGCCAAGTCCAAGTCCAAATCCAAATAATTGATTTTGTCGTGCAAGTGTGCGCAGGGGGCATGGGGGCGTCCCCCATATTCTCGACATTACACAATGGATGATGGTCCAAGGTAGCGATGAATAATCAGACGCACGGCGAACAAATTCTTTCGCAACGATTATACGATCTTTTCAAGGAGGACTTATGAGTGCAGATCGGATTTTGGAAATGACGCAGATTGTGACGGATGCGGTTTTGGCCGCGCAAGAAGAAAACCGCCGCAAAGGTGTGCCCAATGTTTATTGCATTCATGGGACCATCATTTGGCAAATGCCTGATGGAACGATTTTGACTAAGCCGCCGACGGCAGCCGACCTTGAACGACTCAAGCGCGGATAGACCGTGGGGAGTTTAAGGACGGATTACACGAATGAATGAGGTAGGATTGGTTTCTTGCCATATTTAATTTAGTCGTGTAGGACATAAAGAGCATAAAGATTTTTGCCGCGGGGATTCCTCCACATTTCGCAAAATGTGGAGGAGGATTGGCCTTGTTTTATTGGGGTTGGTGATGGTTTGAGTGGAGCTAAACCACTTTTCATGAAAAGTGGTTTATGGATTGGCGCGGCAGATTTTCATCCCACATTTCATGAAAAGTGGGGCGAAAGGGCACGAGTAAAATCCTCCACATTTCGCAAAATGTGGAGGGAGGGCGCGTCGGATTTTTGAGCCGTGATTTTTTTGCGTGGGCTGTTCAATTTTTTGTTTTGACTGTTTGTTTCTTTATTTTCGTGGCTTGAAATTTTTGCCGCGGGGAAGAGTTTGGACGCGTATTTGCCGCGGAAGGCAAGAGAAGATTTATGAATTTTCTGCTAACACCTTTGCCCGAAAATATGGTATAATATACGCCGTCACGACAAATTAGACACAAAGAAGACACCGAAAGGAGATGCAAGATGCTTCACGACGAAGGCTGGACATTTGCAAAAGAGCAGACGAAAGGGTTCACCGAATACGAAAAGATATTCGGGAAGTTTGATTTATTCGGCGTGAACTTACCATCTCTCATTAAGGTCTCAGACGGGGAGGATTGGTGGCGTTGGCGGAACTGTATTGAACTCGGCGAGTATTTAGGCGAATGCGCGAAACGAAAAGAAAAAGCAACGCCTCAAGGATATGTGAATGCCTTTTTCCTTAATGAGAAAGGTGAATATGATTGTGGTCTGGCTAAATCAAGAGATTTTGACGATTTTATCAGACAAGTGAAGTGCTTAAAAGTCCGCGTTTAGTTTGGATTATATTCCAAACACATTCTTTTCGACCCAAAATATGGTATAATATACGCCGTCACGAGAAAGTAGACACAAAGAAGACACCGAAAGGAGATGCAAGATGACACCTGAAGTCTTAGAAGAGTTCCTCAAAGACAATCGAGACAGAATGAAAAAGCCTCAATCAAAGGATGACTTTGTTCGCATGGTTGAGGAGGGGCGGATTTTTGATACAGGCATCATCTATTGT
Source organism: Anaerovoracaceae bacterium (assembly GCA_963629255.1). Classification (GTDB taxonomy): domain Bacteria; phylum Verrucomicrobiota; class Kiritimatiellia; order RFP12; family UBA1067; genus UBA1067. Next base: position 3,138 of record CAVGIZ010000155.1, on the reverse strand, counting down.
CGTGGCCGTGAATATGCTATGAGTAGCATTGGAGGTTGGCTTGAATTGTGGGTAAGAGGGAAATGTGATACAAAAGTGGGCTCTGAATCTGCACGGTCTGTTCTTGAGCAATGTAAGGTTAATCAAAATCAAAGCTTGTTAGACTGTTGGAAAGATGTTGAAGCTATATTCTTCCATTCGATTTGTTGACGCAACACTTTTTAATGACATCGGTAAAACGGGAAGGGCTTTTGATATGAAAATCGACGAGTATCCGTTTCACTACATCCTCACCGAGGATGAGGAGAAGAAAATTGCTCCGTATATCAAATACGCGGGCGATAGGGTTATTTGGCCTCCAACGCCCGACCCCGAAGATACTCCAGTCGAGATTCGCGAAATCGTCGAGAAGGGATGCTTCGAGGTGTGGAAAGTTGAAGAGGATATGAGCGAAAAGGTTGAGTGGGGAAATGAGCATCTAATCAAGATTGCCTGTCAAAAATGCTTCCGTATGAAGAACTTTTATGATGTTGCGTTTATGGTTCATCTTTACATGAAAACCTACTGTCCTATTTTCACAAAAGCCACGATGGATAAATATCTCACTTCGCGGACTTCTGTGAAATAAGCATAAGTTCAAGGACGCGCTGTTCTGTCCCATATACTGTCTTACTTTTCTCTATGCCAGTGATGGTGAATCTGCTTCTCGTGACTTCCTGACCTTTCTTGGTCAGAAGCCGCACAATCGCCTCGCCGCCTTGGATGTCTACGTTCATAGCCTGATGTCGTCCTTCTATAATTAGCACCTTCGACAACTTCACGCCCCGCGGCACTTCTTCCCACTTGACTTTTCACCCCAAAATATGGTATAATATACGCCGTCAAAGCAAGAAAGGATTTTACGCATGACACTTAAAGAGAAACTCGACGAGTATCCGTTTCACTATGTCCTCACCGAAGAGGAAGAGAAGATGATTCCCGAAATCGTCCAACACGAAGACGGAAGTTGCACAATCGGTCAGTCTACACATATCTCATCCGACTTGGAGAAGCTAATCAGGAGGGCTGTTTTCGCCGCCGAGGGCATATCCTTCGACCTTGAGGATAAGATAGACTTAAGCAAGTCCTATTTCTCCCCGATGGAGATTGTGTGCGAGAGGTGCTTTCGTAGGAAGGACTTTTATCGCATCGCGGGGATACACCACTACTTGTATGTCGTTTGATTCCACTTACTTCCCTTGCCCGATAAGCATCATCGTGAGTGTGCACTTGTCTTTTTTATACGTATACTCTACGTTGGTAATCACAAACTTACTCCCCCTCTGTAGTGCCATCTCGTTCTCTCCAGAATATTGGGTAAGATGTTCAAGCCACTTCATCTCTGCTCCTTTGGGGCAGTAGATGATACATTGCACATCGCGGGACGAATACCCTCCTCCCTTGATTGGCGAACACGACAAAAAACCATCATCGCTCCACTCAAATCCTTTCAAGCCTCTAAGTTTATCGAATTCAGTCCCAAAGATTTGCTTAGCCTGACTTGAATAGCACGCGCCGCGATAAAGCCAAATATCACTCTTCTCCTTATCCTTTTCGATGCTCTTTGCAAAACGGTCACACTTCTTTTTGATTCTCTCTTCTGTTGTGCCTGAGGCAACTTTGTTTTCGCGCAGATACGAATTCATCTCGTCGCACCCTTTCGAGGTTGTATAGGTGTGCGCATCCTTGTTTTGTTGTTGCAAAACCGCTCTTGCGGATTGCCCAGTTTTTTTCGCTTGTGCGATGGTTTGTGCGTCCTTTTGCGAGATAAATAGTTTGTTAGCCTCCCCTACTGGGTCAGGATGATTTGTGTAGTCGCCCAAATTGAGAGCCCCCGCGAGCCGCTTGACCGTGTAAGCACCTGCTCCATAATTTTCACAACCTTCAAGGAAGGATTTCACATTGTCTTTAGTCACGTTTGCCGCCGATTCAAGGACTTGCAGGTCGTCCAGTTTCTTACACTGCGCAATACGAGCTTCAACAATCCTCCTTGTCTCCGCGTCAAGTTTTTCGAGGGCTTTATCCCATTTCGCGGTCGCAATCTCGTGGCAAATTGTCTTCGCGTCGGGCATAACGGACGCCCGTAGCATGTAGTCGGCGTTATTTGACGATATGGTCATCGTCCACAGCTCGGATGGGGCACCCTTACTCAGCCCATCTTCCCAGTCTTGCGTCTTCTTACGAGACTCCATTGCGCGGAATGCGCCTGCACCACCATTATCGATGCGCCACGGCGTCCCATTCTTATCAACGAGGATGTTGTCGCCTTCCATCCCGATGAAATCCCAATTGCCAAGTAGGCAGTCTGTCGCAAAGCCCTTGACGAGTTTGTCCGCTATCGCCTGTTGCTCCGCGAGTTTCGCCTTCTTCCACCACTCTTTCAGGTTCGTGCCGCCATCAATGAACTTAGAGACTTTTACGGTCTCTCCATTTTCTCCAGTGAATGTGACGCCTTCGGGAACATCGATACCCATCGCCCGATAAAACGCGTCAATCTGTGCCTCATTCTGCAGGCATTCGTTCGAGATGCTGTTTCCAGCCGTCTTCATCACATATTTATTTCCGTCTTTATCCGTGACGAGACGTGCATTTGCGCCCGATGCGCCACCCAAACTCTCACCGACCTTGAATGCGTCAAGGCTTGTCGGAATCGACCCAGCCTTCGGCTCTTCGGCAGGCGTCTCATCTCCCTCTTCGGGGGTCTCTTCTTCTTCCTTTGATTCTACCTTCAGCTGTTCAACCTTGACGGGTTCGGGTGTCGGCACCGCCGCCTTCTTCTTGTCTTCTTCCTCCGCCGCTTTCTTAGCCGCTTCATCCTTCCTCGCCTTTGCCTCTTGCGCATCGATGACGGCCTTCACCATCTTGGAAAGCGGTGTTTTTAGGTCGTCCGCCTTTGGGAGGATGATATGCCCGCCCTTTGAGCCTTGATTCCACCCGCTCTCCTCGCCCTTTTTCGCCAGCGTGAAGACTGGCACATTTACGCCATTCGTCAGCGTCTCAACTTCTTTGTCGGTCAACCCCGCGACGACCTGCGCCGCATCCGCACGAATCGTCCCTTCGCGAAGTGCCGCGGGGAGGGTGGGATTAAAAAAGGGGGTTTTTGGGGGTACGAAAAGGGGG
>CAVGIZ010000154.1:0-6213 GCA_963629255.1 Anaerovoracaceae bacterium | reverse complement strand
TTCGAAGTCGTGGTAAAGAGATTCTTTGTCCACTGTTGGGAAAGTGCCGCGGGAATAGACGAGGCGACCATCGATGTAGGTCTCTTCCACGTCCGAGGCTTGGAGCGAATGCACCAGCAAATTCGCAAGGTTGAAGCAGGGCGTCAGATGTGGAGCGTCCAAATTGAGAACGCACAAGTCTGCGCGGTTGCCCACTTTGAGTTCGCCAATATCGGTGCGGCCGAGGGCGTGTGCTCCATTGACTGTTGCCATATCGATAATATTCCAAGCGGACAATGCCGTGGGGTCACGCGTGACGCCTTTATGAATGAGCGAGGCGAGGTGCATTTCTTCGAACATGTTGAGGTTGTCATTTGATGCACAGCCGTCCGTGCCGAGCGCGATGTTGACTCCGCTAGAAAGTGCCGCGGGGATTCGTGCGAAGCCGCTGCCAAGTTTCATGTTGCTCGTGGGATTGTGGACGAGCGACACGTTGTGTTCGCGCATGATGCGGAAATCGTCGTCCGTGCAATAGACGCAATGTGCCGCGTAGCCACCATGGTCGAAAAGTCCGGTTGATGCGAGATACGCGATGGGCGTTTGGCCGTGTCGCGCGAGGCATTCGGTGTGTTCGCGTTCGGTTTCGGAGACGTGAACATGGATGGGACGCTTCAAGGTTTGATTGGCTTCGGCAAGTGCGCGGCAGAATTTTTCGTTTGTCAGATATTCGCTGTGAACACAAATGTCGTGACGAATCAAATCGGTCGCATCATTCTTTTGTGCAAACGCGACACATTCCGCGAGGCGGTTGGGTGGGACTTCTTCTTGTTCGGAGAAGGCAAGACCGACTCGGCACAAATTTGCACGCATGCCGAGTCGCGTCAAAACTGCCGCGCCCGCATCTGGGAAGTCGTACATGTCGGCGACACACGTCGTGCCACTTGCCCACATTTCAAGACAGCCCCACGCCATGCCCGCGGCAATGTCTTCTGGTTTCATTTTGGCTTCGATGGGGAAGATGGCTTCTTCGAGCCAACGTTGCAAGGGGAGTCCCGAACCGACGCCGCGCACAAGCGTCATAGGCGTGTGGCCATGGGCATTGATGAGGCCTGGCATAATAAGGCGTGTCGGCCGCGGCAGATTTTCCGCCGCGCTTTCTTCGATTGCGGAGATGCGTCCATTAGAAATAGTGAGTGTGCCGCGGACGATGCGGTGTCCCGGCAAAAGAAGAAATACATTCTCGAAGTTCATTCTGAATCAAGTCCTTTCTATTTGTAGCTTTGCTAAGTGCATATTATACCATATTTTCGGATGGAAGTGGTGAGAGAAATAAGATTTTTTTGCAAACACTACTTTTGTGGTTGACATTTGGCCCTGAAATATGGTATAATATGCGGCGTTTCCTACCTGATAGGTAGTCTATTAGGAGCGAGGGGACAAAACGTTGATACGAAAGGCAAAACGAAGATGGCAAAGATAGCAAAGACAGTGCTGGAAAAGATTGGGAAGACTCCGCTGGTGGAGATTTCCAACAAGCTCAATAAGGGCGGGGCGCGGGTGCTCGCGAAGGTTGAGTTTTTCAATCCGGGCGGGAGCGCGAAGGATCGTATTGCGCTGGGGATGATTGAGGCCGCGGAGAAGGCGGGCATCTTGAAGCCGGGCGGGACGATTATTGAGCCGACGTCGGGTAATACGGGCGTGGGGCTGGCGCTTATCAGCGCGATCAAGGGGTATCATTTGATTTTGACGATGCCAGAGACGATGTCGATTGAGCGGCGCAAATTGGCCGCGGCGTATGGCACGGAAATTGTGCTCACGCCGGGGAGCGATGGCATGAAAGGTGCGATTGCCAAGGCCGAGGAATTGCGTGATGCGAAGGGCGGCGTTATTCTGCAACAGTTTGAGAATCCGGCGAACCCGGCGTATCATGAAAAGACGACGGGGCCTGAAATTTGGAACGACACGGATGGCGCGGTGGATGCGTTTGTCGCGGGCGTCGGCACGGGCGGCACGTTGACGGGCGTGGGGCATTACCTCAGGAAGAAAAATCCGAAGGTGGGGCTGTACGCGGTCGAGCCAGATACGAGCGCGGTGCTGTCGGGTGGCAAGCCGGGTCCGCACAAGTTGCAGGGCATTGGCGCTGGATTTATTCCAAAGGTGCTCGACACGAAGATTATCACGAAGGTGATCCCAGTCGCGGCAGAAGATGCGGGGCGCACAGCACGCGCGGCGGCGGCGCAGGAAGGCTTGCTCGTGGGCATTACTTCGGGCGCGGCACTTTTTGCGGCGTTGGAACTTTCGAAGCAAAAGGCATTTGCTGGGAAGACGATTGTGGTGTTGCTCCCGGATACAGGCGAGCGCTATTTGTCGACCTGGCTTTTCTCTGAATAAGAGAGGCGACCAACTTCATAACAAAATAACACAAACAAACAAGCCTAACTGCGCCGCGCGGCACTTTTTCCGCGCTCCGCAGAAGGGTGTCACACACTCAAAAACAACAAACACAAAGGAGACACACACATGAACAACACAACACAAATCAACTCGACACACGCCGAAACGCTCGCCGTTCACGCGGGCTGGAACTATGACCCCGCGACGGATTCAACCGCCGTCCCGGTCTATCGCACAACGGCGTTCAACTTCGCGAACGCGAAAGATGGCGCGGAACGTTTTGCCTTGCGCAAGACCGCGAACATCTACGCGCGTTTGATGAACCCCACGGAAGACGTTCTTGAAAAACGTCTCGCCGCGCTCGAAGGTGGCAAGGCCGCCATCACGCTCAGCTCAGGAACTGCCGCGATTTATTTTACGATCACGAACATTGTTCCGACGGGCGATGAGTTTGTTGCCGCGTCCAATTTGTATGGTGGCACGTACACGCAGTTCGACGTCATTCTGCCGCAGTCCAATAACATCCACGCACGCTTTGCGAAGGTGAATGATTTTGCCGCGACCGAAAAAGCCATCAACGAAAAAACGCGCCTCATCTTTGTCGAGACGATTGGCAATCCCGTCCTGGATGTGGCCGACTTGGATGGCTACGCGCGCCTCGCCAAGAAGTACCACCTGCCACTCGTTGTGGATGCAACCTTCTCGACGCCCATCCTTGAACAGCCCATCGCGCATGGTGCCGACATCGTAATTCATTCGCTCTCAAAATGGATTGGTGGGCATGGCACGGGCATTGGCGGCGTGGTGATTGATGCGGGCACGTTCGATTGGACGGACAAGAAGTTCGCCCTCTACAACGAGCCCGACCGCGGCTATCATGGCGCAGTGTGGTCCACGCTTGCCGCACCCGTCGCATTCATTACGCGCTTGCGCACAGTGGGGCTTCGCAATCAAGGCGCGACACTTTCGCCCGATGCGAACTGGATCTTCTTGCAAGGCGTGGAATCGTTGCCACTGCGCATCGCGCGGCATAGCGAAAATGCGCTCGCCGTTGCGCGGCACTTAGCAAATCATCCGAAGGTCGCGTGGGTGCGCTACCCAGGGCTGGAAAGCGACCCGTGCTACACGCTCGCACAAAAATATCTGCCGCGGGGTCAAGGTGGCATGGTCGTCTTTGGCGTCAAGGGCGGCGTCGCGGAAGGCATCAAGGTCGTGGATGGACTCAAGCTTTTCACGCAGCTTGCCAACGTCGGCGACGCGCGTTCGCTCTCGGTGCATCCAGCCTCGTCCACGCATTCACAACTCACAGAAGAACAGCAGCGCGCGGCAGGCCTCTCACCTGAATTGATTCGCCTCTCAATCGGACTCGAACATATCGACGACATCATCGCCGACCTCGATCAAGCCCTCGCGCTCATCTAACAAATACACAAGCAAAACAATACAACAAACAAATCAAGAAAGGAACACAAACATGAAGAACGATCAAATCAATAACACAAACAAAACGACGACGCTCGAAAGCTGGCTCCTGGCCGCGGCCACAACCTTCACTGCACTCATCGCGCATGCGCTCGTGCCGCTCAACAACTTGCAAGGCACAGGCGGCATCGCGTTCAACCCGCTCGCCTACACCGCGGGCCTCCCCTGGGACGGCGAAACGACGAGCAACCTGAATGCGATTGTCACCAAGCCCCAAGTCGGCGCGTGGTACATCAGCCTCGGCGAAGCCAACATCAATTGGCTCGCAACTTCTGCCGCGCTCACCTTCGCCAACCGCCTCGAGCTCTCCTATGGCTACGGCTTCATCGATGCCCACCGCTATGGCGACAACTCAATCCAAACCCACAACATCGGCGCCAAACTGCGCATCCTCGATGAAAACGCCTTCGACACCTCATACGTCCCCGCGCTCGCCATCGGCAGCGTTTGGAAGTATACCGACTCCGACACCGTCGAAGCCCTCGGCCTGCGCCATCAAGGTGCGGACTTCTACTTCGTCGCCTCGAAGCTCATCACCCAAACGCCCCTCCCCGTCCTTCTTTCGGCGGGCGTGCTCGTCTCGGATGAAGTCGTCAATGGCGTCGTCGGCCACAACAAATATGGCGTCGCCGGCTTTGGCAACATCGACATCTTGCCAACCGACTTCCTCGCCGTCGGCCTCGAGTACAAACAAGGCGTCAACGTCGGCGATGACATTCGCAACCACGACTACTACGATGCCCACCTCGCCTGGTTCGCCACGAAGAACTTGACGCTCGTTGCCGCAATTGCCGCGACCGGCGACAAGAATCACTTCTACCGCGATGGCAACACAAAGAAGCTCGGCGTCGGCAATGGCGCCGTCTTCTCCATCCAGTACCAATTCTAATACTCCCCCTCACCTGGAGCGCGGCACTTTGCCGCGCTCCTCTTATTGCACCCTCAACACAAATCCGCTCGGCTCGCCATCCTGCGCCAAATGCACCATCCACGCCTTCCTCTGCCCAGCCGAATTCGTATACACACCAAAACAACCTTCTGGCGCGGCACTTTCCTCATACGTCCCAGGCGTCAACTTCGCCGCAAACGCCTTCCATCCCCACCGCCTCGAACAATACATAATCACACGCCGCTCCGTCGAATCTGCCGCGCGCGCTGGAAACGCCACCGTAATCTTATCCAAAATCTTCGGATCCATCACCCCACCATACACCCTAAACTTCTCCAGATTAGAAATCCCACCAAACTCCGTCGTCAAATTCGTCAACGCCGGCAAATAAATCCCCAACTCCTTCAGCCCCGTCGCATTCATTGTAAAGTAATTGCCCACATTGAAATTATGAATCTTCGGCCATTTCAAAGTGAGCGACTGCATCGTCTTATTTCCACGCAACAACTGATCCGCGCCAGGGCCACCCAACGTTCCTCCACCATTCTGCCCCATATAAGGCCCCTCCAACCACAAATTCGTCACGCCACCATAACACACCAAACTCGTCTGATTCGTCACCTTCAATGTCCCCGTCACCGACCCCGGCAACCCACAATTAATCCCTTGAATACACGGCGACACAAGTTCATTAATATCATTCGTAATCGGCACATTCGTAAATACCTCGCCCTTATACAAAAGCAAGTTCGGACACCTCGCCTGGAAGTTCGTCAAGTTCACACACCCCGCATACGCCTTCCACCTCATCTCCGTCAAAAGATCACTCGTATAAACAATCCGCCGCAAAAACTTATTGTTCTGAATAGTCGGAATGTTCTTCAAGTGCGTCACCCAAAGCTCCGTCACCGCATTCGTAAAGTACCCCGAACGATCAAAATCAAACGACGCAATCGGCACCAACGCATCCGCCGTCTGCACCTTCACATTCTGCAAATCCAATACGCCCTCACCACTCAATATCGTCGGCGACCCAAATTGCAAAGCCCCAGTCGTCGCATTCCAAGAGTTCACCGCCAAAACCCAATCACCATTCACAATACACGTCACCTTCGCCGGATTCCCCTCCGCCCCCTTGGCATAATACGTCCAAACATTATCCGCGGCAAAACTTCCGTTCGACCCCAAAATAACCCCCGCGACCACCGCGGCACTTTTCAACCAACTATGCTTCATTTCGTTTAACCTCTTTATTTATTGGACTTCGCCCCTCCCAGCCCTCTGCCGAAAGAACCTAATCCACCGTAACAAACACTTATTATACCATTTTTTTTTCTCGCGTCAATCCCCCTTTTTGATTAATTATAAAACCAAATCTGCCGCGTTCCCCCATTCCTTCAGCCCACTCCCCCTTCAACATCAGCCAAAAGGTATAACCTTTTTCGAAAAAGGATATACCTTTTTGCCAA
>CAVGIZ010000153.1:0-6255 GCA_963629255.1 Anaerovoracaceae bacterium | reverse complement strand
GACCATCTTCTCCCCCTAAAAACTGCCACGCCCTAGTAAAATAAGGCGAACCATTGACCACATTTTATAAAATGTGGTCAATGGTTTGATTCAGTTTTATGAAAAGTGAATCGTGTTTACACCCACAATTCATGAAAAGTGGGTGTAGGTGAGCGCGGCAAAAATCTATGTCCTAATCATTATAAGACTGAAGACGTTCGCTAAGCCAGCCCGAAGGACTGCAATCAAGTATGCGCAAACGCGAGGAAGCCCGCGTTACACCCGTCAATACTTTCTCATAAATTTGTCCAGTCTTTTCAGTAGTCATCACAAAAACTACATTTGAAAAATCACAACCCTGAGCAGACATAAGCGAGGTCAGTTGAATCCCCTCTTCTTGTTCGTAGAATGCGCTCCTTAGTTCTTGCTCTTCACGATGGTCTTTTGAAGATGAATGAGTTGATACACACTTACTAAACTCGCCGCACCCAAGCAAAGCGTACACATCTTCATTCCGATCGCAAATGATTGTGATTGATTTCGCTCCACACTTCTTCAAGTCATCAATTTCCTTCTGGACTTCATCAGACAACGAGCCTGTGGATTTTCGAATCGCAAACACACCCTGGCCATATATCGGCAATGACTCTTGACGCGGCAGTTTTTCAAGTTCCACCTCGCCATATTTTTGATTCGTGAGAGATCGTAATTTACCCGCCACTTCCGCAAGCCGTCCCGACAAATCACCCACAAATCGATAAGGCTTATTCAACGTAACCCAATGCCCATATGTGCCTCCCCTCGGGATTTTGACACGAAGCTTTCCAACTTCAACATCTTTTTCAACCGCATCACTTTCCAACGTCTGCCGCTCATCACAAAAGATATAACATTCGCGACCTAGATTACCACCATACGATAAATTGACAATCGCCTGCACAAGCCGAGGATCTGTGCTCTGAACTTCATCAATCAAAATTGCACCATAAGGTTCGAACTTGCTCGCCGATTTAGTTCCCATTCGGGCAAACCGCTCAATGTTCCCTGCCTGACACTCGTTACAACACGCTCTCCTAAGCTTCTCTTCATATTCCTTGGCTTTTCGCCAATCTTCCGCACTCGCCTTTCTTTCCAATTCCTCTCGCGCTTTAAAACTCTTACACCCCAAGCGAGGAACACCCCCGCATCCCTTCCCATCACATATAAACATTCTGTTATTACGATTTTTAACACATTGCCGCATAAGACAACACTTTTCAGATTGAGTGTGTTCGCACAGCACTCTATCTATCGTTGCAAATTGAAAATTTTTGAGATCAACATAATCAAGACCTGAAATTTCTCTTATGACTGTCGCGGCCAAACGACGTGAATTACGATTGAATAACGTAACCGTTTTACTCACAAGTAGAATCGGCAAATGCGTTCGCATATAAGCATGCACGGCGTGCAGCATCATAACCGTTGACTTGCCACACCCAGCCGCTCCTCTAATCTTACGATATTGAGCACGCGAATAAACAACCTCCTTCTGCTTAACATCCATTTTGCTCAAATCTGGCAACGGCTTGGCCCCCTTAGGATCAATTCTAAAGTAAAGCGAATAATCCGTCTCACCCTTACACTTCCACCATCCGTCTTTATTGGGTAGCGTAAGCTTTTTATTCTTCTTCTCATCCCACCAAGCAACTGCAAAATCATCCGCTTTTCCACCTGCACTTAATTTTCCACCGTTTCCTGTTTTTTCACCACGAATTTTCTGCAAATGCTTCAACGCCTTTTCCGCGGCATCCTCGTATGATGACAATTCGATTGTTAGTGGTGCCAATCTCGGTTGCACTGATGGTGACGCAATAAAAATAATGCGCCATGGCCGCCATGGCTTAAGGTCCCCCTCTTTGCCCCATCTATCAACTGTAACCCAACGATAGTCACTCTCAAAAAATTCTACACCATCCACTTTCAATTTACTCAACTCAGAAACAAAATGCGGAAAGCAAAGCCAAGGTTCTATTACTGGAAAATTCGCAATAAGACTATTGAGTGCAGAACTCTTTCCGCTCATATACAATTGGAACAAAGGTCTCTCTCGCAATGACCTATAAGTGAAAGAACACGACTCGCACTTCAAAGGCTCATCTCCAATGGTTTTTATTTCTTCACTCCACTTATTTTCACCCCATTCATTGCGAAATGCTTGCATATTTTGGGCTACTCTTCCACCTCGATACTCGGGCGAAAATGCAATCAACAATTCATTGTAATAATGATATGTTCTATTCTCAAAACATATTTTCCGCGATGAACATTCCTTAACCAATTTCGCAATTGCACGAGTCTGCTCCGCACTAAAAAGATCAAGAAGATTCGAAATCAAATGCACACGCGGCAAATATGGATTCAACTGACGTAATTTAATATTCTTGACTTTGGTCGCGTCTGTCAAATCACATTCTATCTCTTGTATTCCCTCTTGGACAGCCAATGGAAATAAAATCTTGGCAATCTGCCGCGCTCTTTCTAATGCCGCCGCCGAAATATCGACCAATGTAATATGCCGTACCTTCGTCCACAACTGAGGATTTTTCTGCTCTTGGGCACAATCATAAAATGCCAGCAAATCAAGCCCGCAACCGCATCCCCAAACAACTAAGTCAATGTCTTTTGAAAAAACTTCTTGATACGATTGATACAAACTTTTATAAAGCCATTTGAACTTGGGTAAGTGCCTCCTCGCGACCTTCGTCACATAGACATCTACATCCGCCTCATCGCGCGCAACAAACTTTCCTTGCGGACTCCGCAAATACTGGTACCGTTCATACGCATCACTCGGCAATCTTCTCTCAGATAACTCAACAAACGCATCATACAAAGATTGCGGTTCACCATTGACAACCTTTATAAAATCTTCTCTAAAAGCCATTGACCTTATCTCCCCGTGATTGTTTCCGCATGTGGGCATTCACAATGCCGCGTCCAATTCTTCATCGCAATCGCATTGCTCGTATTCGCATAACAATACTGACAAAGATGTGGACACGTGTTGTATTCCCCAATGTCCTTTGACATAATGCATCCACACGCCGCACGCTGCCCCGCGTCCTTCTTCGTCTTCGAATCTTCTGCCGCGACCCATTGAGCCGGACCAAAAAGATCATCACTCTTCAGCCGCGTCGCCCCAATAAATTTCATCAACTCCTCATCATGCGAAAAACACTTCACCATCAACCGATCATCAACGCACCGATTATGTTCAATCCCAAGCCCCCCAAGATCAATCGACTCCGCACACGTCCCCGCGGCAATTCCCCATCCCTTCACCAACTCCGCAATCCCCTCCGCAATCTCCATCTGCTCTTCATATTGAATCTCGCGCGCATGCCCTTCCCCCTTCTGAAGATTCGCCACCACCTTCTTATACGACGCAATATCAATGAAACTAAACACCAGCCTCGACGTCCACGGCGCAATCTGATCCCCCAACCGCCGCACCTTTTCAAGCAACCCCTTCACACGAATCTCATCCGTCAAAACAAGCGGATCAAACCGCCAAATCACGCGATCCTTCCCCACACGCTTCGACAATTCCTGAAACGTCTTGACGCGCGCCTCCACCTTCGGCACACGTGGCTCAATCCCTTCCTTGTCATAATCATTCAACGTAAATTGAAAATAATAATTCGGACAAATCTGATCCAACTCATCCAAGTGCGCCAACATGGGCGCTGGGTTCTTCGACCAAAAAACAATCATCCGCATTTTCTTGAACGCCACATACAACGGCGAATTGTTAAAAGGATTGAACCATTTGACATACCCCGCTCGAAGCCGCTCCATAAACCAATCCGAATAAAATGCAGGTATATCTGTCGACCGACTCGCCGACACAATCACCGGCATCTGCGCATCCACTTCTTCACCATTCGGCAAAATAATTTTCTCTTTAACCCACGTGCTCATATCTCATTCTTTCTCGCCTTTATGCGACAGCAAGTTATGCGTATTTTGAATAAAAACGACAATCTGAAATCCCCATCCAAACCTTGCCCTTGTTTCGCTTACTCTTTGAAGTCGGTTTCTTCTTTTCAGCAGGTGCCACGGGGCGACTCAATTGTTTCAAAAACCCAAAATAACTATAAGGTCGGCCAAAGAAAAATCTCCTCTCGTATTCCTTCCCATCCTTCCTCTTCGGCGGCTTAAAATACTTGATATAAGGCCACAACAAACGATCACGAACAGAATCAAGTAAATGCATCTGCCGCTCGCAATCTTTCGAATAATTATCAACGGCCGCAGGGAACGCCGCCAACCAACACATCCCATCATCTGAAATCTCCCCCGCATTCATAAATCCAATCCCCTTCGAAATCATCTTCAAAACATATCGCGTGCACAACGTCTGCTCCTCCAAACGCGAAAAATCCTTCTTCTTCATCCACCACGCAAATTTGTCGCGCTCCTTCCGCAACTTCTCAATGTGCCGTTCAATCGTCTCTTGCCGAATCCGAACCTTCCCTTCAAAGTCAATTTGATTCCCCAAAAAGCTCACCCACGGCGCCTCATCCTTCGCCCCAACCGCGGCACTTTTCCATGCAAACGGCCCCTTCGTCTTGAGCCCATAATAAACCTTCCCATACACAAACCCACCCTCAGGCGCCTGATGCACTGGAAGAAACTTTTCCCTCACAGCCTCCATATACCGCTCCATCGCCGCGGCACATTTCCCCTTCTCCGTATGCGCAATAATCATGTCATCACAAAACCGCACATAAAAAAGATTCTCATCCTTCCCACCCGCCTGCACAGCCCCATCCACATCCGTCAAAAACATATTCGCAATCAACGGCGAAAGCGCCCCACCTTGCGGAATCCCCAAACGCAAATCACCCAAAAGTGCCGCGCCATACAACTCCTGAAGCACCTCCTCCTTTACCCGTTTGACGTGCGGCAACTTCTCCCTCACCTCCGCATCCTCTTGCGCCACACGCACAGGATATTCATTACTGTCATACGAATCAAGATACGCCTCCAAAACTTTTCTGCCGCGCCCATCAATCACCATCGCACAACGCGCAACAAACGCATCATACACCTCCAAAACCTTCTCATGATTCAGCACATCAAAAAACTTCTGAATATCACACTCCGCCACATAAACAACTTCCCCCTTGCGCCCCTGCCGATACTTAACCAATTCATCAATCGCCGCCTTATTACTCTTCTTCCTCGAAAGCCGAAACGAATAACACCGCTCATCCAACAAAAGATCAAACACCGCCTTCAAGTATTCAGAAGCACCGCGCAAAATAATCCGATCCGACACATTCTCATACGATGCCAACATGCGATATTCATCGCCCGACTTCCTAATGAACTTCAACTTCGGCGGCGTCAATTCAAACTTCTCCTCCCGAACACGCGCTTGCACTTCATCAACAAGCGCCTGCAACTTCTTCCCCCAAGCCGTCTCCAATAAAGTGCCGCGCTCGCGATACCCCATCACCGTCCGCACAATCATGCACTCAAAAATTGCCGCGGCCGTCCCCAACGCCTCGCGCTGCGCACGCTTCGGCCGCGTCCATTTATTCCGCGGCGGCAAATACTCCGAAAACGGACACCTAATCGCCTCCGCCGGTTGTTTTTCCCCTTTGAAGTGGACCGCATAAAACTCAGCATCACGCCGCCGAGAAATCACGCGCACTCGCCACCTCGCCAACATCTTCACGATTCTCTCGAACGTGAAATACTTATCAAAAGAAAGAGGAACGGATGCCATGGATTTATCTTACAGGTACATTAGAATTAATCACGCGAACCGATTCAACGGTCTTCCCCGCGCTTAAACTTTGCATACTCAAGGCTTTCGCCCCGTACGCCACGGCATCCGTTCCAAAATTGAAATCCTTGTTCGGCGCACGTCCACGCCAATCTAATCTCCAGTTTCTTCATAACGCCTTACATTATACCATATTTCCGCGGCAAATGCCAGCACAAACTTTTCCCTTCCCAAAAAATCTGCCGCGCCCCCAAAGCCCCACCCAATCTTCGCGGGGGCGCCGCCCCCCGTAACCTTGGGTCGCACCCGCCATCGGCGCGGCAGTTTTTCTCCCCACGCAAAACCCTCGCACCCACCCAATCCACTTTTCATGAATTGTGGATTGATACACTTTTTCTGATTCAACAATTTCATTGTTAACCCTCGGCAAATTCATCCAGTAGCCCGACACGTTATCGCCCACACGAGCCCTTTATCACACAGTCCGCGGCGGTTTT
>CAVGIZ010000152.1:0-6258 GCA_963629255.1 Anaerovoracaceae bacterium | reverse complement strand
TAAAAATGTATGATACTTTTCCCGAAAAAGTATGATACTTTTTGCCAAAAAGTATGATACTTTAACCTAAATTCACCCCGTAAACGACCTGACGTTTCCCCGTAATCCACCTGACTTCAGCCCATCCCCAACCAAATCTGCCGCGGACGCCGCGATACTATTCAACAAGTTTTGCAATTCGCGCGGCAAGCCCCGGCAAATCAGGATCCCGCGCACCACACGTCGCAAACGCTCCAAAACTGCCGCGGTGCGCCGCAATCCATTCATACGCCGCCTCCAGCGTCCCCACAAGTTCAACTTGCCCCGCCCCCAATTGGACCGCAAGCGCCGACGAATTGATGGTGCGGTCCGTCGTGCCACCCGCATCATACACGGGCAACAACAAGAGTTTATCTTGCGGACGAATCGTCTCCTTGAACATCGCCGCAAGCGCATCCAGCATCTTCCTCAACGGCGCATACCCATGCGGACGCCACACGACACACACCCCTTCCGGATGTGCCTCCACAAGCGTCGTCCACATCGCATGCAACTTCTCTGGATTATGTGCATAATCATCGTAGACGCGCGTCCCATACCGTTGCAAGCGCCGCTCCACACCGCCGAAAGTCAAAAGTGCCGCGCGTGCCGCCTCCGCTTCGCACCCAAGCGCCACCGCCATCTCATACGCCAAAAACGCATTGTTGCGATTGTGCTTGCCCGGAATCGACGTCATCATCTCGCCCGTCACCTTGCGTCCATCCACAATCGGGCCTGGCACATCCTTCACAAACGCATCAAAAACCTGGTCCATCTCTTCCTTCGAATAATGGTCCGCGCTCGCATTCGTGACAATCGCCGCGTACGGATGAAACGCCACAAGCGACCGGTCGCTCTCATCCACCTCGGCCACCGCAAAACTGCCGCGCCCCACGCGCACCGCCCCTTCCCAGCCTGGCACATTCGCGCCATTCACACAGAATGGATCCATCCCGCAACTCGCCAAAATATGCCCCAGCATCGCCGTCACGGTCGACTTCCCACACGTCCCCACAACCGCCACCAACTTGAACCCCTCAAGCGCCCGCGCCAATGCCACCGCCCGATGCGTCACCTTTATCCCCAACTCCGCGGCTCTTTTCAGCCCCGCATTATCGTCCTCAATCGCGGTTGAAATAATCACCTCATCCGTCGCCGCATCCACCCCGCTGCCATCATCTGGAAAGCACTTGACGCCAATTGATTCGAGGAACGCAATGTTGCGCGTCGCCAAATTCCGGTCCGCCCCCGTTACCTCATCGCCAAGCCGCACAAGTGTGGTCGCAAGCGCGCTCATCCCCACGCCGCCAATCCCAATCAAGTGCCGCTTCATGCCTTCATCTTCCCGCCCGCCAGCGTTTCAGCAATGTTCAAATAGTACGCACGTATCCGCTCATACGCATTGATCACATCCAGCTCGCCCAAGACCCTCAGTGGCGATTCCGGATCGTCTGGCCCAATCCGCCCGAGCTGCGTCCGCCGACATTCCCGAATGAAATCGTGAATCTCATGCGACTCCTTCAAAACGCTCTCCAAATCAATCACAGGCCGCGGCGAACAAATCCACGGCGACACCTTCTCCGCAAAACCCGCCACGCGATCATGCACCGACAAAATCACCTCCACCGATGGCTGCGAAATCTTCTGCCGACGTTTCCGAAAACGCCGCACCACACGCAAAATTGCCGCGGTCTCGTCCGACACCGATTCAAGCTCATCCGTCAAACGCAACAACCGCCGCGCCCGTTCCGCCACGTCCGACGCCAAACGCTTCGTCATGATGCTGCCTAGAAATTCCGTCACTTCCTTTTGCACATTATCGAGGATATCCTCGCGATGCACAATGTGGTTCTCCACGTCCTCATCACTCTCGCCCGCCAAAACCTTCCGCGCGCAATCAAACAATTCCAAATTGCTCTTGCGCATGAATTGCACTTCGAGGAGTGCCTGGTCACACGCCATCACGGGCGACAACTTCGCGCCCACCACGAGCGCCGACAAATGCGGCTTCTCATTCTCCGGCTGCTTGATCATCCACTCAATCAACCGCGCAAACGGCTTCACAAATGGAAACACCAAAATGCCGCGGCAGACCGCAAAGATCGTATCCGTCACCGCAATCGGCGCCATGATGTGCGACAACACTGGCGTCTCCCGCCCCGACACAATCGTCGTCTCCACCACATCCCAATTCGGAAACATCGCCTGCCCACCCTTCACAAACAACGTAAAGAACGGAATGAACACAATCGACCCAATCACATTCGACAGCGTGTGCGCCAAAGCCGTCCGCCGCGCATCAGCCGTCCCGCCAATCGCCGCAATCCACCCCGTCGCCGTCGTCCCAATGTTCGCGCCAAACAACACCGCAATCGCCACCTCATACGAAATCAACTGCTGCGTCGCCAGCGTCATCGCAATCACAATCGTCGCCGCGCTCGACTGAATAATCGCCGTCAAGGCCATCGCCGCCAAAGCGACGCTCACGACGCCAATCATGTTGTCACAATTCATCGACGTGAACACCTTGGCAATATCCGGATTCTCACGAATCGGCATCACGCCCTTCGACATGAAGTAGAGTCCCAAGAACACAAGCCCCAACCCAATAATCGTCAGCCCAATGTTGTGCAACCGCTCGCCACGCAAGAAGAAATACATCGTCCCGCCAATCGCAATGCCCACAAACCCCAAAACCTGCGGATTCGGCGCGTATGCAATAATCCAAATCGTCGCCGTCGTGCCAATGTTCGCACCAATCAACACATTGATCGCTTGCGGCAACGTCAGCAAGGCCGTCGATACAAACCCCACCAGCATCACCGTAATAATGGACGACGACTGCACAATGATGGTCGAGATAATCCCCGTCCCAATCCCAACAAGCCGCTTACTCGTCGCGTGCGACATGAACTTCCTCAGTCCCCCGCCCGCCGTCGCCTGCAAGCCCTCCGACAGGTGCTTCATTCCCAAAAGGAAAAGCCCCAAGCCCCCGCAAATCGTCACCAAAATAAGGAGTATATCTTTCATAGTGAAATCCCAACAAGAATAAGTGCCGCGCCCCACACCGCGCTTACCACGCCAAAAACTGCCGCGCGCACCCTCTCACCAAAAATCCAGCCCATCGCCTTCTCAAGCCGCCACGGATAAAACATCCCATACATCCCAATGACCGCCCCCACATAACCCGTCACCACAAACAAATGCACCGCGCCAACCCCACTTTCCGGCAACATCAATCGCGTCACTTTGAAGAGTTCCGCAGGTATCAACATCAAAATCCCCGTCAACGCCCTCACCGACAAATTCGGCCGCATCCACAAAAACGTCAACACCGTCAAAACTGCCGCGAGAATCCACAGTTCCCCTGGAAAGCGCTTCAGCACCATGTCGAACACGTCGATTCCGATCGTATCGCATTCATACGCCGTCCACGCCCAGCCACACGCCGTCAAAACTGCCGCGACCGCCGAACTCTTCTCAAACCATCCCACGAACGCCTTCGTTCGTGAAAATGCAACGACTGCCCCCACGCCAAAGGCGAGGAGCGGCAATCCCAACACAAAAGACCATACACTGATCATAAATTTAAGCCACTATTAGTCAAGTGCCGTATATTATACCATATTTCCGACCCAAATGGTAGCAGAAATTTCCCGCAACATTTCTGCCGCGGGAAATCCCTGTCGCCCTCTCGATCCTGCTCAAACCTCAGAATTGAATGACTCCGTCCTTCGCCGTCACATGTATCGTCGACCCAATCGGATACTTCCCCGACACAATCGCACGCGCAATCGGCGTCTCCAAATCACGCTGAATCGCCCGCTTCACAGGCCGCGCGCCATACGCCGGGTCATACCCGTCCTTGACCAACACCTCAAGTGCCGCATCATCCACATCAAGCGTCAACTCCTGCTCCGCCAGCCGCTTTGCAAAGTCCTTCAATTGCAACTTCACAATCGCACGAATCTGTTCCTTCGTCAACGACGAGAACTCCAAGATCTCATCCAGCCGGTTCAAAAACTCCGGACGGAACAAATCCTTCAACGTGTCCCGCGGCGCATTCGACGTCATGATAATCACCGTATTCTTGAACGACACCGTCCGCCCATGGCTATCCGTCAACCGCCCATCATCCATCACCTGCAACAGCAAGTTGAATACATCCGGATGCGCCTTCTCAATCTCATCCAAGAGCACGACCGAGAACTGTTTCCGCCTCACCGCCTCCGTCAGCTGCCCACCATCTTCAAACCCCACATATCCCGGCGGCGCGCCAACCAAACGCGACACCGCAAACTTCTCCATGTACTCCGACATGTCCAGACGCACCATCGCATTCTCATCGTCAAACAATTCTGCCGCGAGCGCCTTCGCAAGCTCCGTCTTCCCGACGCCCGTCGGACCCAAAAACAAGAACGCACCAATCGGACGCTGCCGATTCTTAATCCCGGCCCGCGATCTCAACACCGCATCCGCCACCGCATCAACTGCCGCGTCCTGACCAATCACGCGCTCATGCAGAATATCCGCCAGCCTCACCAACTTCTCGCGCTCGCCTTCCATCAACTTCGTCACAGGAATCCCGCTCCAGCGCGACACCACTTCCGCAATCTCGTCCGCCGTCACTTCCTCACGCAAGAGCGCCCCGTCCGACTTCTTCCGTAAGTCCTCCTCATGCTGTTTCAACTTCTTTTCCAAGTCCGGAATCACGCCATATTTCAAACGCGCCGCCGTCTCGTTATCGCCCCTCATCAGCGCCGTCTCATACCGATTGCGCTCCTCCTCCAAACGATTACGAACCCGCCGCACATCTTCCAATGAAGACTTCTCTTCCTTCCATTGCGCCGTCATTGCATCGTTCTTCGCCTTCAACTCTTTGAGCTCGCCCTGAAGCTCCTCCAGCCGCTTCTTCGACGCCTCATCCTTCTCCTTCTTCAACGCAATCTCTTCAATCTCAAGACGCCGCACATGCCGCGAAATCTCATCGAGCTCCTGCGGGCACGAATCCATCTCCGTCCGAATCCGCGCGCACGCCTCATCCAACAAGTCAATCGCCTTATCCGGCAAAAACCTGTCCTGAATATACCGCGTCGACAACACCACCGCACTCACAATCGCCTCATCACGAATGTGCACATTGTGGTACTTTTCAAACCTCTCCTTGATGCCGCGCAAAATCGAAATCGCATCCTCCTCCGACGGCGGCTCAACCATCACAGGCTGGAAACGCCGCTCAAGCGCCGCATCCTTTTCCATATACTTACGATACTCATCCAGCGTCGTTGCCCCGACACAATGCAATTCGCCGCGCGCCAACATCGGCTTCAACATGTTCCCCGCATCCGACGACCCTTCCGTCTTGCCCGCACCCACAATCGTGTGAATCTCATCAATGAACAAAATGATGCGCCCTTCCGATTCCTTAATCTTCTTCAGAACCGCTTTCAAACGCTCCTCAAATTGCCCACGATACATCGCGCCCGCCATCAACGCCGTCATATCCAGCGAAAACACCGTCCGGTCCTTCAAACCATCCGGCACATCCCCGCGGCAGATTCTTTGCGCGAGCCCTTCCACAATCGCTGTCTTACCGACGCCGGGTTCACCAATCAGCACAGGATTATTCTTCGTCTTCCGCGACAAAATCCTCACCACATCGCGAATCTCCGTATCGCGACCAATCACCGGGTCGAGCTTCCCCGCCCGGGCAAGCGCCGTCAAATCCGTGCCATACTTCTCAAGGCACTTCTCATTATCTTCTGGTGGCTCATAACTTGCATTCATTTCTTTATCTCCTTCGTCCAGGGCTCTCGCGCCCCAGCACACCCAAACAACTAGCACAATCCATGCCACCACCTAAAATCTGCCGCGACCCCCTCCTATCCGTGCCAGAAAGTCCCACTCCCCTTGTCCCACCTGTCCCACACGCGGCACTTTTGTAACCTTGCCAGTGTCTGGATGCATCGTTTCAACAACCGTGTATTCAACGATTGTCCTACCTCGTATCAAAATGGTCGCCTCAGGCCGATTTCATGGTTCGATTCCAGTCTTTCTTTGGTACGATTAGCCTACGAGCAAGGCAAACCATCATGATGGTTTAAGAAAAGTATCATGATGGTTTAAGAAAAGCAACATGTTGCTTTTTAAAAAACATCATGATACTTTTTCCAAGAGACACCCTCTCGCACCCATAAAAACCCCTTCGCCCACCCAAAGAAACCCCCTCTCCCGACCATT
>CAVGIZ010000151.1:0-6328 GCA_963629255.1 Anaerovoracaceae bacterium | reverse complement strand
TGCCAAAAAGGTTATACCTTTTAAGCGAAAAGGTTATACCTTTAACCTAAATTCCCCCTGGAAAACACCTGCCGTTCCCCTGTCATCACCCTCACATCTCCCCCGCCCCGCATCAAGTCTACTCTTTCCCGAACTTACGATTGAGTTCGCGAGTGGAGGTGAAAATCATAATCGGCTTGCCACGCGGGCAAACGTACGGCATCCGACATTGCGCCAGCTCTTCCACAAGCTTCGTCGCCCCTTCTTCCGTCAGGGACAAATTGAGCGCGGCAAAAGATCGTGCAATCGACTTCGCAATCAGCTCCTCACGCCACCTCAAACGGTTGCGCTTGCCATCGGCCAAGTCCCGCGCAATCGTCGGCAAAAGCGAACTCGGCGGCAAACTCTCCACCAAATGTGGCACCGCATCCACCTTGAAAACATCCGTCCCAAATTCTTCCAGACTAAATCCCATCGCCGTAATCACCTCAAGCGATTCTTTCAATCGCGCCGCATCGGGCGGTGAAAGCCGAACGACCTCTGGAATCAACAAAGGCTGCGAAACAATTTTTGCCGCGTCTTTTCTGTTCGTCGCATCCAGCAAACGTTCAAAGGCAATGCGTTCGCGCGCCGCCTGTGGATTCAACGTCACAATCCCCGAATCCGTCTCAACCAACAAATATCCCGAACCCGTCAACGCCAAAAACTTGAACCACGCCCACGGCTTCGAATGCGTATCTTCCGCGGCAAGTGGCAATTCAATCGCAACAGGCTCCGGCGTCGGTGGCATCACAATCATCTCGGGCTTTTTCGGTTGCTCAATCGTCGTGAATTGTTCCTTCGGCGGCACCAACGCAAGCGACGTCGCAACTGGAACGGACCTCGCCGCGGCACCTTCCAATTGAATCGTCTCCCGCCGCGGCACTTCTCCCGCGCTCACTTGAGGCGGCACCACAGACGCTTTTGGAATCGCCATCGGCGCACGACCCGTCGCCAGCGTCTGTTCAATCGCAGCCATCAAAGCCTGCCGCACCGCCACGTTATCACGAAAGCGAACTTCCCTCTTCGTCGGATGCACATTCACATCCACTTGATTCGCGGGCAAACTCAAAAACAAAATCATCGCCGGCCGCACATCACCCTGACGCCGCGGATACGCCTCGCGAATCGCATACGCAATCGACGGCGCCGTCGCCGGCCGCCCATTCACAAAAATGTATTGATCATGCCGCGTCGGCATATTCAAATTCGGCTTCTCAATATACCCCGAAACTTGAATCGTGCCCTCGTCCGCCTGCACCACAGGCAAAAGCGATTCCATAAATTCCGCGCCAAATAAATCCCTCACACGATCCGCTAAATTTGCCGCGCCCGCCAACCGATACATCTCGCGCCCATCCACCGTCAACGAAAAACCAATCGTCGGATGCGCCAAAGCATGCACCGTGAAAACAGTCTTGATGTGACTCTCCTCCGTCGCATACGCCCGCAAAAATTTCCGCCGCGCCGGCACATTACAAAAAAGGTCACGCACCTCCACCAACGTCCCAGGCGGGCACCCCGCCGCGCGCACCTCCACCAGCGCCCCCGCATTCACCTGCAAAAACGTCCCCTCGTCCGTATCCTTCCGCCGCGTCGTAATTGAAAAACGTGAAACAGATGCAATCGATGGAATCGCCTCGCCCCGAAACCCAAGCGTCTCAATCGCCTCAATATCATTCACATCCAAAATCTTCGAAGTCGCCTGCCGCTCCAAACTCAAAACCGCATCATCCTTCGTCATCCCACATCCATCGTCCTGCACCGCAACAAGCTTGCGCCCACCCTGAACAATCGAAATCGAAATCTTTGTCGCAAGCGCATCAATCGCGTTTTCAACAAGTTCCTTCACGACAGACGCTGGCCGTTCCACCACTTCGCCCGCGGCAATTTTATTCGCCACGTGCAAAGGCAAAACCCGAATATGTCCATCGCGCTCGCTCATTAGAAATCAAGCCCAATACTCCGCCGCAAATAAGTCGGCGTATCCAAGTTCTCGCGATTCCACACCGTCTGCTCAACATTGTTGAACCGCCCCAAATTCCCAAGCGCATCCCCGCCCTTCAATTTGCGCCGCGTGCTCGGCGGAAGCGGATTGCGCCCCTTCGAATCAACTGGCTTTTCGCCGCGCCCATCCGCCTCAAACAACATCACCACAACAGAAAGCCGCCCAGCAAATGTCCCCTCATCATTGACCGTCGCCAAATCAAATTTGCACCGCGTGCCAAACGCCTCCCGCACTCCATCCGCAATCTGCCCAACCTCGGAAAGCCGCAAATCATCTCCCGCCAAAATCCCACACAAAATCGCACGCACCGGACCCGACCCCTCCGCCAACAAACGCGAACGCACCAACGCCCCAACCGCATCGGCCGCGCGCGTCTCGCCTTGCATCGTCACCGCGGCAAATCTCCCGCGCCCCGCATTCGACAACAATTGCCGCACCCTCTCAGGATCCAACCGCAAATACCCAGGCCGCCCCACAAGCCTCCAGAAAAATGTCACGCCCGACGCCAACGTATCCACCGCACGCCGCATCGCTTCATTCATGTTGTCAACTTCGCCAATCAATTTGTCCAGCGAAATCGTAAAGGTGGCATTCGCCTTTTCTTCAATCATGTTGATGATGCCGCGCGCATTGCGTTGGCGGTCATCACCCTCAAACGTAAATGGCATCGTCGCAAAAACAATCGTCGGAATGCCCAATGACGAAAGGTGCTTCACCGCCTCAAACGTCGCGCCGCCACCTGTGCCACCACCAAGCGCCGTCACAATCACCGCCAACCGCACACCTTCCAAATGCTCATCCAAAACTTGAATCGAATCTTCCGCGGCCAATCGCGCCTGCACCAAATTGCCGCCCGCACCACGCCCCGACAAACGATTCCCTCCCAACAAAACAAAGGGCCCACCATACTGCCCCGTCGCCGCATCCGTGTCCGCAACCAAATAATGAATCGCGTCACCAAACGCACGATTGATGCCTCGCGCCATCGCGGCACCCGCGCCCCCGACGCCAATCAAAAGCATTGTGTTCGCCGCCTCGTTCATTTGAACAGCCCTCCAAAAAGTGAACCCAAAAGCGATTTCTCTTCATAGTTCTGATGCGCAAAAAGAAGCGTTCCCGCAATCGTCGCAAACGCCTCCGGATGCGCCTCATCTTCAAACCCATCCACATGAATCGGTCGCCCCACACGCACGCTCGCGCCCAACTCATGCTGCACAAGCGCATCCAAATCCTTCAACGCCGCGCCGCCGCCCGTCATCACCACACCCGCATGTAAACACCCTTCCAAACCTTGCTCCGTCAATTGCGCACGAATAATCTCCATCAACTCATGCATCCGCGCATTCACCACCGTGTTCAATGCCCGCCGCGAAATCGTACGCGATTCCATAATCGGCGATTCCCCAGGCAACTTCACACGCGCCGAAACTTCATCCTCCGCACTCAACATCGCCGACGCCTCTTGAATCTTCAGCTCCTCCGCCTGCGCCTGCGTCGTCTGAAACGCAAATGAAATATCATTCGAAATGTGATCGCCCCCCACGCCAATCACTCCCGTCGCCGCCAAACTCCCATCCAAATACACCGCATACCCCGTCGAGCCCCCGCCAAAATCTAACACCAAAACCCCATCGCGCTTCTCCCGCTCCTCCAATACCGCATCCGCCGCGCACGTCACCGCATACACCGCATCACGTATCTCCAAATGCAAATTATTTGCCGCGCTCCTCGCATCCTCAACTCGATTATGATCCGCATGCACCTGCAACGTATTCAACTTCAAAATCCGCCCCGTCATCCCTTGCGGCGAAGCAATCCCCCCAAGCCCATCTAGCTCATAATCCTGATCAAATACCCCCAACAAATCACGATCCTTCGCCTGCACAAACTGCCGCGCACTCTCCTCCACCGCAGCAATATCATCCGCACTCACACTCTTGCCCTCAACCTGCACCATCCCCGTGTACACATCCGCCCGTATGTGCTGACCCGACACCGCCAACACCACATTCCCCAACGTCAGCGACGCCCCCTCCTTCTCCTGCTTCTCCTCAACCTTGTGAATCACACTCCGAATCGATTGCGTCGTGTTATTGATATTGATAATCTGACTCTTCCTCACGCCGCTCGACGGAATCTCCGCATGGCACGTCACCTTCAAACGCCCACCCGTCTCGGCCTCGCCCACCGCCAACACCGTACGCGTCGTCCCAATCTCCAACGCGGCATAAATATTCGTCATTACAATGGTTCCTTTCTGTCTGCAAAAACACGATCCTCTAACGTCACATTCCACACGCGAATCCCCACGCCCGTCGCCACCTTCATCGAATCACGTAACCTCCTCAATCGCTTCTCCAAATCCCCCAAGTTCGACTCCGTCGGATTGTCCATCCCCTCCCACACAATCTTCAACTTCGAATAATCACTCATCCGCGCACACAAATAATCTGGATGCGACGCATCCACCTCCCAAATCCCAAGCTTCACATCCTTCACCCCCGCGGCATCATCCCCCGCCTTCGCCACCTCCAAAAGCCGCAACGCCGCAAGCGCACGCCCCGTCAATTCCTCCCCAATCGCCGTCACCTTCCCTCGATGCTCCAATATCACCGGCAACATCGCCGTATCCCGCTGCCACCGAAACACCATCCCGTCCGAATCCGCCACCCGCACCGTCTCCTTCCGCGCCCCCACAACACTAATCCGCGCCTCCGGCCGCCGCTCCTCCACTCGTATCGTCACCTTGTCCGGTAAGTGCCGCGTCACCTGTATCGAACGTATGTTCGGTATCTTCTTCAATATCACACGCCGCTTCTCATCGTAATCAATCATCCCCAAATTCGCACCATTCCTCAACCCAAATTCCTCCGCCACAATCCCAGACTTCACCATCTTCCCTGAATTAATCTTCACCTGCCGCGTCACATCCACAATCACACATTGCTCCAAATACAATGCGCGCAACTTGTTGTACGCCACCATCGCCCCAATAAACAATCCCGCCAAAAGAACTGCCGCGCAAATAACTATAACGCTCCACTTCCCCTTGATGCTCTGTCGCTTATTGGCCTTCATCCCTCACCCCTCAATCATGCGCCGCGCACGACAAAATCTTATCGCACACCTCCGCAAACGTGAGTCCCGTCTTCATCCCAGCCTTCGGCACCAGCGAATGCGCCGTAAAACCAGGCGACGTGTTCAACTCCAAAACATAAATCCGCCCCACCGGCGACACACGAAAATCAACCCTCGTCACCCCACGGCACCCAACCGCATGATACGCCTCAAGCGCAATCTTCTGCAACTTCTTCTCTAATACCTCATCCTTCAAAAACGGATACTTCGTCGCATTCGATTGATACTTCTCTTCATACCCATACCACCCACTCGGCGTCACAATCTCAATCGCCGGTAACGCCTCCCCATCAATCACCCCAACCGTCATCTCTCGCCCAGGTATAAACTCCTCCACCATCACGTTCTCACTGTCGCTCGCCTTCGTCATGCTGTCATACGCCGCCGCAAGCGCCATCTTCCATTCCCCAGCCTTCGACACCTTGCTAATCCCTACGCTCGACCCATCCCGCGGCGGCTTCACCACCACCGGCAATGGCAACGGACTCTCCGGCGTCTCGCAATCCGCCAGCGTCCAATTCGCCGTCGGCACCTTGTTCATCTCCAATACCATCTTCGTCTTCACCTTGTCCATCGCAATGCGCGACGCCATCGCACCAGGCCCCGTGTACGCAATCTTCTTCGCATCCAATTCCGCCTGCACCCCTCCATTCTCGCCCCATCCACCATGCAGCGCAATGTAGACCTTGCTCACCTTCTTCGGCAACGCCTTCAAACTGTCCTCCGTCAAATCAATCGGTATCACCTCATACTTATTTAACGACGACAAAGCCTCGGCAATGTTCTTGCCGCTCTCAAGGGACACCTTCCGTTCATTGGACGTCCCACCCATCAAAACGACTATCTTTTCCATTGCCCCCTATTATACCATATTCCGCGGCAGTTTTCAATCCCCCATCTAAAAAATCTTTATGTTCCTTAAACTTTTCTTCCCCACCCCAATCCCCCCTCCCCCGCGGCAGTTTCTCCCACCGCCCAAACCCTGCCCTCACGTAAGCCCCCATCGTTGCTTTCACCCCCAAAAGCCCCGCACTCTCCTTCGCGCGCCCCCAGGGCCCTTCCCTCGCGCGTAAGCAATCTAACCTAACCCACCTAAATGTCCACGTCGTTGCTTCCACCCCAAAAGCCCCGCACAACCAACGCTCACGGCGCGGGGGCCGCAGG
>CAVGIZ010000150.1:0-6369 GCA_963629255.1 Anaerovoracaceae bacterium | reverse complement strand
AGTCCATAAGAATTTGGAAAATCTTATGGACTTTTGGCTGATGTTGAAGGAGGAGGGGGCTGAAGGGGTGGGGGAGGGGGCCAAAGAAGAGCGCTTTTGGCACAGGACAAGGGGGATGTAACCCAAGGTTACGGGGGCGGCGCCCCCCGCTCCCCCGCGAAGGTGAGGACAGGCTTGGTGGCGGATGACGATATCGAGCCAGGGACGGTGGTTAGATGGAGTGCCGTGAGCGAAGGTTGAACGGGGCTTTTGGGGTGGAAGCAATGATTGGGGCATTTAGATGGGTTTGGTTAGATTGTTTATGTGTGTGGGGATGGTGCTTGAAATCTGCCGCGGAATATGGTATAATATGTGTCTGTTAGATAAAATAGGTTTGAGGGTTCGAGAGGGCCTTCGGAAAGAGTAGAGAATGTCGGACAAGTTGAATTTGAAAAGTGCCGCGGACTGCAAGTGGGATGCGGCGAGTTTGGGCGAGATCATGCTGCGGCTTGATCCCGGTGATGGTCGTATTCATACGGCGAGAGAGTTTCGTGTGTGGGAAGGCGGCGGCGAATACAATGTGATGCGCGGGTTGCGGCGGTGTTTTGGGTTGCGGACGACGGCGGTGACGGCGTTTGCGGATAATCCTGTGGGGCGGCTGGTGGAAGATTTCATGTTGCAGGGCGGGGTGGATGTGAGCCATGTGAAGTGGGTGCCATTTGATGGGATTGGGCGGACCGTGCGCAATGGTTTGAATTTTGTGGAGCGTGGGTTTGGGTGCCGCGGTGCGCGGAGTTGTGCGGACCGGGGACTGACGGCGATTAGTCAGATGAAGCCGGGGGAGGTTGATTGGGATGAGATTTTTGGGAAGGAAGGCGTGCGGTGGTTTCATACGGGCGGGATTTTTGCCGCGCTGTCGGAGACATCGGCGGAGGTTGCGATTGAGGCGTTGAAGGCGGCGAAGAAGTATGGGACGGTGACGAGCTACGATTTGAATTATCGTGCGAGTTTGTGGAAGTCGATTGGTGGGAAGACGCGTGCGCAGGAGGTGAATCGCGAGATTGCCAAGTATGTGGATGTGATGATTGGGAACGAGGAAGATTTTACCGCGGCCTTAGGGATTGAGGTTGAGGGCGTCGATGCGAACATGACGAAGTTGCCGATTGAGGGATTTCGTAAGATGATTGAGAAGGCGGTGGCGGCGTATCCGAATTTCAAGGCGGTGGCGACGACGTTGCGGGCGGTGAAGAGTGCGACGGTGAATGATTGGAGCGCGATTTGCTGGTATCAGGGCGAGTTGTATCAGTCGGTGGCGCGGCCGGGGTTGGAGATTTATGATCGTGTGGGCGGAGGCGATTCGTTTGCGTCGGGGCTGATTTATGGGTTTATGGAATTTGGGGATGCGCAGAAGGCGGTGGAGTATGGCGCGGCGCATGGGGCGCTGGCGATGACGACGCCAGGTGATACGTCGATGGCGACGAAGGCCGATGTAGACAAGCTCGTCGGGGGCGCAAGCGCACGCGTGGATCGATAAGGAACGAAACGATGTTCATCAAGTTGACGAGATTGAATGGTGCGCCGATTTGGATCAATGGGGCGTATGTGGTGACGGTCGAGAAGGGGCGTCAGGTGGGGTCGGTTGTGGTTCCGATTGGCGATGGGATGGACTATGATGTGAAGGAGACGCCGGAGCAGATTTTGGAGATGATTGATGGGAAGGTGGAGAAGGTTGTGCCTGTGCCGGCGTCGGATGCGTTGACATTGGGCGAGACGGGCGCGGCAGTTTTGGAAGCGGCGAAGGAGGCTGAGGCGGCGAAGGCCGAGGGCGCGAAGGAAAGTGCCGCGGTCGAGGCGAAGGTTGAGGCGGTTGAGCCGGTGAAAAGTGCCGCGGAAGTGGCGGAAGAAAGTGCCGCGGTGGCGGTTGAAGCGGTGAAGGCTGTGGAGACGGCGAAGAAGGTCGCGAGGCGTTCGACGGTGGCGAAACGAGCGGTGAAGACGACGAAGGCGAAGACGACGCGTGCGAAAAAACCGGCGTTAGATTTGGATGAAAAGCAGATTGAGAGGCTGATTAAGCAGAAGCCCCGGACGAAGAAAAGGTTGATAAATACGCTGGATTCGCAGTTCAAAACTGCGAGTTCTGAGGATACGGTGGCGGCGTTGATTGCGCATGGTGTGATGAAGATGGACGAGAATGAGAAGATTGACTGGGGAGAAAAAGTCTAAAATAAAGTCACACAGCTGCGCTGAAATATGGTATAATATAGGACATTGATTTCTACATAATAGGTTTGAACACCAAAGGAAACAGGAAAATGGCAAAGAAGATCATGGTTGACGGCAATACAGCCGCTGCCCAGATTGCGTTCGCTTGTTCAGAAGTGGCCGCGATCTATCCGATTACGCCGTCGTCGCCAATGGCCGAGACGTGCGATGAACTCGCGGCACACGCGAAGACGAACATTTGGGGGTCGATTCCCTCAATTGTTGAGATGGAATCCGAAGGCGGCGCGGCGGGCGCTGTGCACGGGTCGTTGACGACTGGGTCGCTGACGACGACGTTCACGGCATCGCAGGGCTTGTTGCTGATGATTCCGAACATGTACAAGATTGCGGGCGAGTTGTGCCCGACCGTGTTCCACGTGTCGGCGCGTTCGTTGGCGTGTCAGGGCTTGTGCATTTTTGGCGACCAGGGCGATGTGATGGCGTGCCGTCAGACGGGCTTTGCGATGTTGTGCTCGAACTCGGTTCAGGAAGCGCACGATATGGCGATGGTGGCACATGCGTCGACGCTGGAGGCGAAGGTTCCGTTCCTTCACTTCTTTGATGGTTTCCGTACGTCGCACGAAGTGCAGAAGATTGACGAGATTCCGATGGAGACGATTCGCGAGATGATTGACGACAAGTACGTCGTTGATTTCCGCAAGCGTGCGCTCGATCCGGAACATCCGACGATGCGTGGTACGGCGCAGAACCCGGACATTAACTTCCAGGGTCGCGAGAGCTGCGAGAAGTATTATGAGGCGACGCCGGCGATTGTTCAGAAGTACATGGACAAGCTTGCGAAGCTGACGGGGCGTGCGTACAAGTTGTATGATTATGTGGGCGCGCCAGATGCGGAGTATGTCGCGATTGCGATGGGCTCTGGGTGCGACACGTTGCATGAGACGGTGGACGCGTTGGTGAAGCAGGGCAAGAAGGTGGGCCTTGTGAAGGTGCATCTGTATCGGCCGTTCTCGATGAAGGATTTTGTGGCGGCGATTCCTGCGACGGTGAAGTGCATCACGGTTTTGGACCGCACGAAGGAGCCGGGTGCGATTGGCGATCCGCTTTATTTGGATGCGTGCGCGGCGATTGGTCAGGCGAAGCAGAAGGGGCTTATTTCGTATGCGTACCCGAAGATTTTGGCGGGTCGTTACGGGATTGGTTCGAAGGACTTCACGCCGCAGATGTGCGCGAACATTTTTGCGAACATGGCGGCGGAAAAGCCGATGGATCGTTATGTGGTTGGCATTGTGGACGATGTGAACAATCACCAGTATATGCTGGGCGATGCGTCGTTTGTGGTGCCGAAGGGCGATCGCAAGGAATGCATGTTCTGGGGTCTTGGCGCGGACGGCACGGTCGGCGCGAACAAGAACTCGATCAAGATTATTGGTAACTACACCGAGAATTACGCGCAGGGCTACTTTGAGTATGACTCGAAGAAGTCGGGTGGCGTGACGATTTCGCACTTGCGTTTCGGCTCGGAGATGATTCGTTCGCCGTACTTCATTAACTCGGCTGACTTCACGGCGTGCCACTGCTTCCCGTATTTGGAGAAGTATGACATGTTGAAGGCCGCGAAGCCGGGCAGTGTGTTCTTGCTGGCGTCGCCGTATACCGCGGCAGAAGTTTGGGATCACATGCCGGATGAAGTGGAACAGGCGATCATTGATAAGAAGATTAAGTTCTACGTCATTGACGCGGCGAAGATTGCGCGCGAGAATGGCATGGGCACGCGCACGAACACGGTGTTGCAGACGGCGTTCTTCAAGCTGTCGGGCATTACGTTGAAGAAGGCGGACGGCACGGTTCTCGACCCGATTCAGGTGTTGAAGGACTATGCGGAGAAGGCGTACTCGAAGAAGGGCCAGGACGTCGTTGAGATGAACTGGAAGTGCATTGAAGCGGCGTCGGCTGCGATTGAGGAAGTGAAGTATCCTTCCACGGTTGCGGGCAAGGCGAAGATGCCACCGGCGGTTTCGAGCGCGGCACCTGCGTTCATTCAGAACGTGACGGCGAAGATGATTGCGCAGCGCGGCAACGAGTTGCCGGTGTCGGCGATTCCGGACGATGGTACGTGGCCGACGGCGACGACGCAGTGGGAAAAGCGCAATGTCGCGGCATTTATTCCGCAGTGGGATCCGACGGCGTGTATTCAGTGCGGCAATTGCTTGGCGATTTGCTCGCACGCGGCGATTCGTATGAAAGTGTATCCGGCGGCGGCGTTGAATGGTGCGCCGGCGACGTTCAAGTCGGTCGATGCGGGCAAGCTCACGTCGAAGTTTGGCGAGAAGGTCACGATTCAAGTTGCGCCGGAAGACTGCATGGGCTGCGAGCTCTGTGTGGTGCAGTGCCCGATGAAGGCGAAGGGCGCGCTCAAGATGGTGGAACAGATTCCGCTTCGTAAGAGCGAGGCTGAGAATTGGAAGTTCTTCTTGTCGCTGCCGGAAGTTGACCCGGCGAAGCTCGACACGAAGAAGCTTCTCGATAGCCAGTTGAAGCGTCCATTGTTTGAGTTCTCAGGTGCGTGCGCGGGCTGCGGTGAAACGCCGTATGTGAAGCTCTTGACGCAGATTTGCGGCGACCGCCTCTTGATTGCGAACGCGACGGGCTGCTCGTCCATTTATGGCGGCAACTTGCCGACGACGCCGTATTGCCAGCGCACGGATGGGCGCGGGCCGGCGTGGTCCAACTCGTTGTTCGAAGACAATGCGCAGTTCGGTTTGGGCATGCGCGTGTCGGCGGATAAGCTACAGGGTTTTGCGTTCGAGCTCGTCAAGAAGGTGCTTGGTACGGATCATGCGCCGGCGGAGCTCAAGGCTGTCTGCGAGAAGATTCTGAAGATTGACCAGTTTGATGAGAAGGGCCAGGGCGTTGAGGACATGCGCGCGGCGGTTGCGGAGTTGAAGAAGGCTCTCGCGGCAGGTTGCCAGGCGGGTTGCCCGACGTGCCAGCAGCTCTTGGCGGTGGCGGACAATCTCGTTCGTAAGTCGGTGTGGGTGCTTGGCGGTGATGGCTGGGCCTACGACATTGGCTACGGCGGGCTTGACCACGTGCTCGCTTCGGGCAAGAACATCAAGATTCTCGTCATGGATACTGAGGTCTACTCCAATACGGGTGGGCAGGCTTCCAAGGCGACGCCGACGGGCGCGATTGCGAAATTCGCCGCGTCTGGTAAGGCGCAGCCGAAGAAGAATCTCGGCTTGATGCAGATGCAGTACAAGAACGTTTATGTGGCGTATGTCTCGATGGGTACGAACCCGGCGGCGACGGTCAAGGCGTTCAACGAGGCCGAGAATTACAACGGCCCGGCGATCATCATCGCGTATGCGCACTGCATTGAACAGGGTCTCTTGACGAAGACGGGTCCGGCGCACCAGAAGGCGGCGGTTGATTCCGTCCACTTCCCGCTCTGGACGTACAATCCGTCGACGGGCAAGCTCAAGCTCGACTCGGTCGATAAGTCCGACACGGTCTCGTTCGCGAAGAACGCAATCTCGAAGGAACTCGGCGAGAACCGCTTCAAACAGCTCGTGAAGATTGCGGGACCTGAGAAGGCGGAAGCGATGCTTGAAAAGGCCGAGGAAGGATTCAAGGAGAACTATGCTCTCCTGAAGAAGCTCTCCGAAATGTAAGGGCTGATTCAATGGTCGTGTGCGGCGGGAATTCCGCCGCACACGATTCGGTTTCTAAAAAGAAAGGAAGACGAGGATAGAAACAGATAGAACGGTCGGGTAAGGCTGTGCAGAAAAGGCAGATTGGCTCGGCTGGCTTCCCACGGGACAGGTCTCGGAGAGGAAGGCGTTGCGGATGGGCAACCTAACCGCGACAGCGTACGCGATATCAGCGTATGACGCTTTAGTGAAACTTCGCCAAAGTTATAGTGCAAGCGGAATACGGTGATCGCGCTACGTGGATCAATCCACGTGGCGTGTTTCATCATCATGTTTGCACAGGGCGTTTGGCGATGCCTCACTAAGACGTGGTGATGTGAAACACGCCACTCTTCTTTTCTGCACAAGTCGAGGGGCGTTTCGAGGACTGGTGCAGAACAGGAAGAGAAGAGAACGGATATGGCATTTTGTGAACAGTGCGGCGCAAGACTGACGCCGAGAACGCGCTTCTGCG
>CAVGIZ010000149.1:0-6423 GCA_963629255.1 Anaerovoracaceae bacterium | reverse complement strand
GGATTCTATGATATGCACGGGAATGTGTGGGAATGGTGTTTGGATTGGTATAATTCGTCCTTGTCGGGTGGTGAGAACCCTGTTGGTTCGTCCTCGGGTTCGTACCGGGTGAAACGCGGTGGTTGCTGGTACATCAGTGCGTTCCTCTGCACTTCGTCCTACCGGAGCTACTACCTCCCGTCGAGCAACAACAGCAGCTTCGGCTTCCGCCTCTCCAGAACCCTTCCCTAAGGCGGACGGCAGTCCGCCAAACCGCGCTCGCGAAGGCGCGGTAGCGCCTCAGGCGAGCGCGGTGCGGAAAATCAGAACAGAAAGGATGTAGATAAATATGAATAAGGTCATGAGAATTTTCTTGATACTGGTTTCGATGTGTCTTACTATCACGGCGCAAGCGACAGATGATTTGGATGAGGTGTCGGCGTCTGTTTCGGGAGTTGAATGTTATACGATTGCGAATGGGAGTAAGTCAGATGGGAGGTTGACGCTTGGTTATGTGCCAACAGAGAGCCAGAATGCGGTTGTGATGATAAGTGAGGATGGTTTGATCAATTCTGACACAATGGGGAGTTGGGCGTGGTTTGCGCCGACGGCGGGGGTGTATACAGTTTCGCATTGTGTTGGGGGAAATGTGCTTTCTGCGACGTATACGATTACAAATGGATATGTGAAGGCAGAGGATAAGGCGAATCCTCCGATGGAGCTTATTGAGTCGATTACGATTTCTCCAACAGAAGTTTCTGCCGCGGCAAGTGGGGGGCGTCAACTTTTGACGATTTCAGGGACGGGTGAAGTGTGGACGGCTTCGACTTCGGTTGAATGGCTCACTTTGAATAGTACATCGGGTACGGCGGAAGGGAAGAAGGTCGTGTGTACAATTGCGGCAAATGAGAATGTTGCCAAGCGAGTTGGGTATGTGTATGTTGCAGGGCATGTTTTGACGGTTACGCAAGAAGGGCGTGGTGCGACTCTTGATAAGGAGGAAGTTACAATTGGAGGGGAAGGCGGGGAAGCGTTTGTTACGGTTTCTGCTACAGATGAGACGTCGGTTTGGAATGCGAGTTCTGATTGTCCGTGGATTTCTGTTTTGACCCCAACTGGGACGGGTACGGGGAAGGTTCGATTACTTGTCGCGCCTTGGAATCGTTCAGAGGCGCGCACAGGGATAATCACAGTGCTTGGGCTGACAGTTCCTGTGTCGCAAACGGCCTCACAATTTGTGTGTCCGACGATGGTTGCGGAAAATGTTGTTGCGAGTGGAAAGTCGGGGTCTTTTGATGTTGCGACAGTGCAAGGGATTGCTTGGTCGGCGAAGAGTGATGTCGCTTGGCTTGTTGTTGAAAAGGATAGTGTGAC
Organism: Anaerovoracaceae bacterium; assembly: GCA_963629255.1. Taxonomy (GTDB): domain Bacteria; phylum Verrucomicrobiota; class Kiritimatiellia; order RFP12; family UBA1067; genus UBA1067. Next base: position 5,070 of record CAVGIZ010000149.1, on the reverse strand, counting down.
AAACCGTGGGGATGGGGTTGTGGCTTGGACGGTGCAACCACAAGCTTTGCTTTCGCCGCGGACGGCGACGATTACGGTGACGCCTGCGAAGGAAAGTGGATTTGAGTCTTGGACATTTACGGTTACGCAAGATGCGGCAATATTTATTGCTCCCGAGGTAGAGGAGACTGTTGTTGCAGAAGGGGAATCGGGGGCGTTTCAAATTGAGACGGCGGCGAATATTCGTTGGACGGCGACGAGTGATTCAGATTGGCTTGTTGTAGACGGGGATGGCGAGGTGCGTTCAGGTGCTGGGCGAATTGAATGGACGGCGAAGCCGCAGACGACACTGGCGAATCGGACGGCAATGATTACTGCAAAGGTTTCAGATGAATGTGGTGATAAGACTTTGACTTTGAAGGTGACGCAAATCGCGGCAGTTTCTTCTCTTTCAAAGACAGAATCTACCGTCGTGGCACAAGAGGAGGTGCTATTCGTTGATGTTGCGGTTGTGGATGGTGTGAATTGGTTTGTTGAGAATTTGCCCGAGTGGATACTCCTTGAGGGGGATACGAAGAGAGTTGGCGCGGGGACGGCTGAGCTCACGGTTTTGCCAAATCAAACATTTGAGGATCGTTCCGCGACATTTTTTATTGCGGGTATTGAATATAGAGTTACGCAAGAGGCGGCGAAGGTGACAATTGTGGGCAGCTCGGAGCGGTATTTCTTTGAAGATGGAGCGGATGAGATATTCAATGTTCGTGTGGATGTAGATGGTGCGCCATGGACAATTGATATTTCGGAAGAGGCTTATGCGCAGTGGATTTTTATAATGGATGCGGATGGGAGTGTTGATCGGACGGGGGATGGGTCGTTTGAGCTTTATATTGATTCGTGTTCTGATGTAGCAGAATTGCCGCGGACAGCGATGGTTACAATTGGGGATCAAACCTTAACGATTACGCAGATGGCGGGTAAAGGATATTCAACGATTACATACGCTAATTTAAAGGGCGCGATGCACGCGAATCCGAGTGTGTATCAAGAGGGAACAGATATGGCGTTCGTGGCTCCGGGGGCAATTGCGGGATATACATTCACGGGGTGGACGCCTACGTCGATTACGAAAGATATGACGGGTGCGCAAACGGTGTCGGCAAATTGGGGCATCAATCATTTTAATTATACAATTAGATATAATGGCAATGGTGGTGATGGGCAGATGAATGATGTGGTGTGTGATTATCATCAAGTGGAAATTGTTGCGACGAATGGATTTAATCGGAAGGATTATATTTTTAAAGGTTGGGCGACGACACGGAAGGGTGATGTTGTTTATGAACCAGGTGCAATGGTGTCCAATCTTGTTTCGACCGCGGATGGCATTATTACTTTGTATGCGGCGTGGGAAGAACGTCCTAATGGTATATCTGCAATGACGGTCGCTCCGAATGCGCCGTTGGGAATTGTGATTGATTTTTATTTGAAGGGCGTGGATGAAGAAAGTGAAGAGCAGGCAGTACTTACTGTTGAGGCTGTTATTGATGGCGTGAAATATACGGCGAAGTCGCTTTCAGGTGAAACAGATTGTGTAAATGGTGCGCATCGTATTTATTGGGACATGGTTGCAGATGGAATTAATGCGAATAATAGTGATGTGTCTATTACGCTCTCGTGTAAATGTAAATACGTTTTGTCCAAGTATTGCGTGATTGATTTGTCGGGTGGGACGAGTGCGACAACTTATCCAGTTGAATATCCTAATCAGGAACCTGAGTCAGGATTCAATACAGATGAATATAAGACGACGAAGCTTGTGTTGAAACGTGTGGAGGTGGGGACATTTATTATGGGCGATAATCAGACAGATGAATCGCATCGCGTTACTTTGACAAAGCCGTTTTATATGGGGCTTTTTGAAGTGACGCAGAAGCAATGGGAATTGGTGATGGGGTCGAATCCATCAAAGTACACAGCAGACGCAATGCAGCCTGTTGAGAGAGTTTCGTATGATGATATTCGTGGAGAGAGCGAAGGGGCGAAGTGGCCCGCGACAAATTCGGTTGATACGACATCTTTCTTGGGTGTCTTGCGGTCGCGGACAGGGATTGACTTTGATTTGCCAACGGAAGCACAATGGGAATATACATGTCGTGCGGGGACAACAACAACTTATAATTATGGGGATGATGCAAGTAGTGATTATATGTGGTATGAATCAAATTCATCACAACCTCAAGTGGTTGGGCTGAAGGCGTCGAACGAGTGGGGCTTTTATGATATGCATGGGAATGTAGGTGAGTGGTGTTTGGATTGGTATGGGGATTTGGCGTATGGAACTGATCCAGTTGGACTTTCTTCTGCAAGTTGTCGTGTGCACCGTGGTGGGACATGGAGTGCAACCGCGAAAGATTGTACAGCCTCTTCTCGTTGGGAACAATATGCTGGGCATGGATCATCTAGTTGGGGTGACTTTGGCTTTCGGCTTGCTGGGCCAGGGGTGGCTGTGTCGGCAGTTGCATCGGCGATTGTTTCTGGAGTTACGGTTGGGAATATTGTTTACACCAATCTTCGAGGGGCGACACATACGAATTCGACAGCCTATAACGAGGGAACGGCGTGGGATTTCACGGCGCCGAGTGAGATTGCGGGTTATACGTTTGTGGGTTGGACGCCCGCGGCAATTACGGAAGATATGACTGGAGTGCAAACGGTGAGGGCGAATTGGAAGGCGAATTCGTACACGATTCAATATGATTCCAATGGGGGCGATGGGAAGATGGAGAGTCTTGTGTGCGAGTATGATCAGGAGTATGTGCTGTCCTCGAATGAGTTTACGCGCGGCAGTTATTTGTTCCTTGGGTGGTCGGAAGAGAAGGATGGGGATGTGTTGTATCGAGATGGCGCGGCAGTTTCTAATTTGGTGGCTGAGGCGGATGGTGTGTTGACGTTGTATGCGAAGTGGGATTTGCTGAAGTATCAAGTGTTGGCGGATGGGTCGGTTGAGATTGGGACAGGAGAGAGCGGTGTGCCTGCGATTAGTGGGACGACGACGGGTTATCTGGTTATTCCTTCGACGATTGATAATTATTCTGTGACGAGCATTGGGTCGGATGCGTTTTATGGGTGTAGCAAGTTGAGCGCGGTCACGGTGCCAGAAGGAGTGACGAATATTGGTGAGAACGCGTTTTATGGTTGCGCGAGTTTGCAGGAAGTGGTGTTCTATGGGGCGCCGCCGAAGTGCGAAAATGTGACGTTCCCAAGCGGAGCGGTGGGATATTATTATTCGGACTATGAGAATGAATGGAAAGGAGTTTTTGGGGCCGATGGCAAGTGGAATAACTTGACGATGGTGATGTTGCAGAGTCCGAATGTTTGGCGGTATTATGCGAAGGGCGAGGAGGGGAATCCGACAGGGGAGAATGATGTGGCTTGTATTGCGAAGAAAGGTTGGGTGTTGACGGTTTTGGATTCGTGGGGTCGGCTCTGCTTTGATCAGACGGCGGGGACGATTACGTTGGATCAGGCGTTTGCGGGCGAAGGCGTTCTTGATTTGCGGGATTTGATTGTTGAATATTCTGTCGCGGGCGAGGGTGAATTGAGTCGGGTCGCGATTACGGGTCTTTCATTTGATCAGGGGTATCCGTGGGCGAATTTCTAGACGTGTCAGGCGACAGAGTTTTATGCGAACCATGCGGTTAACTTGCCAGAGCTCAATGGGAGTGCATATTTGCGCAAGGTGTATATTGAGGGCGATCAGGTGACAAAACAGAAGGATGGATACAAGGGATTCAATGGAGCGTCGCTTTTGACGAACATTGTTTTGAGGTGTCCGAACATGACGGATTATACGGGCGGATTTTTGAATGGGACGCATGTGACGAATGATGTGAACGAGGTGATTTCGAGCGCGGCACAATCGTTTGGGCAAGGGGCTTTTAGCGGCACTTATTTGACGGGCAGTTTGGTGTTGACGAATCAGACGGGGAATATTGGGGCATTGAGTTCGTTGTATGTGACGAACTTGTATTTGGAAGGTCCGTATGCGGGGAATACGTTGCCGGCGACGCATAGTGAGCAGCTTTTCCATGGGGCAGGTGTATTTGAGACGGTGACGCTGAAGTGGGCGAACGTGACGAATTATGCGGATGCGGGGTATAACAACTTTGCGAACTTGAAGGAACTTACACTTTATATGCCCAAGCTTAGGGAGGTGAGGAATAACGCCTTTATCACGGCGAGCAAGTTGGAGAAGGTGACGATTTTGGGCGCGGCACTTTCGACGAATTGTGTGGATGAGATGGTGAAGTCGTTCAAGGGGTATGCGAGCGCGACAGATTTGCCGCTTGAGAAGGGAAATCGATTGTATTGTTCGAAGAAGCAAGGTTGGGCAGAGATGGATGCGTGTGACTCGTCGTATGAAGGGATGAAGCCGGAAGGATGTTTTGGCGTGTATAAAACTGCCGCGGGCGAGTTCAAGGCGTGGATGATTGATTTGCCGCAGGAGGATGATGTTGTGTTTCCTGAGGTGGCAACGGTGGAGGGACTGGTCGCGGCGTTGAAGGGAGCTGAGGATGTGCGGTTGGCGGAGAAGATTACGACGGTTGAGGAATATGCGCCATTCCATACTTGGGTTGGAAATGTCGCGGGGGATGATGTGACGGTGCGGCAGGCGGTGAAGGATTCTGAATTGGCGTGGTTTGCGTATGCGCTCGATTTGGAGGCGTTGCCGGAGAAGGCTCCGACAAATGTGGTGATTGAGACGATTGGATCCGCGGCAGAAGGCGGTTGGGACTTGGTGGTGAAGGTGGAGGATGTGGAAGTGGGCGATGGGGCGAGTGCGGCAGATTTGGGGACGGTGTTTGTGGTTGAGGGCGCGGCAGATTTGAAGGATGAATCCTTTAGCGCGGACAATGTGACGACGACGTTTAGTGCGACAGAGGATGGTAAGGTGAAGGTTGAGGTCGAGCCGAAAAGTGCCGCGGGACAATTCTTTATCAGGGTGAAGATGACGCCGTGAGGCGCGAGCGAGGGCGGGACTAAGGGTGCGAGGCACCCTTATCCCCCCTCGACCCCCCTAATCCCACTTAG
>CAVGIZ010000148.1:0-6467 GCA_963629255.1 Anaerovoracaceae bacterium | reverse complement strand
CCCTCCATCTCCCCCTCGACCCCCTTTGCCACCCATTTCGCGCAAACGCGGCATGCTGCCGCATTTGCGCAGAGTGGGCAAGATGTGTCGGTGGGTAATGGAACGACCTTACCGAAGGATGATTTGAACGATTTGAAAAACAACTTATAAGAACTTCTAAAACAAGGAGCAGTAAAAAAATGAAGGAACAAAAAGAAGAAACGAAGAGCACGGTTGGAGCTGTGATTGGCACGATTGTGTTGGTGGCGGCGTCTGTGACGGGCGGATGGATTGCGTGTGAGTTGTGGCCGAAGGGGGGGAAGGGTCCGGCGCAGATGGTGCAAGGTGATGTGACGGTTGCGGTTGAGAAGGCGCAGGCGCGGGAATACAATTTGCCGGAGCGTTATGTGGCGCATGCGGAGCCTGTTCAGGAAGTTGATTTGATGCCGCAGATTGATGGGTACATCAAGGAGCTTCACTTCAAGGAAGGTGATGTGGTGAAGGCGGGCGACGTCCTTTATGTGATTGATGACGAGCGTTATTTGGCGGTTGTGAATCAGCGGAAGGCTGACCTTGAGGCGGCGGAGGCTGAAGAGCGGCGTGCGAAGAGGTACTTTGAGCGTATGCAGAAGGCGGATGCGCGTGGCATTACGCAGTTGGAGCGTGATAATGCGGAGGCTGGTGCGGACAAGGCGGCGGCGTCTGTGTTGCAGGCGAAGGCGAACTTGGTGGTGGCTGAGTACGACTTGAAGAAGACGAAAGTGATTGCGCCGATTTCGGGGCAGATTGGTAAGTCCGCGGCGTATGTGGGTGATTACGTTTCGCCATCGAAGGGGGCGCTGGCGCACATTGTGCAGATTGACCCGATTCGTGTGACGTTCCCGTTGACGGACCGTAAGTATGTGGCGTGGCGTGCGTCGCAGAAGAAGGGTGGGGCGCCGGAGTATCGGTTGCGTTTGATGTTGCCGGATGGGACGATTTATGATCGCGAGGGCGCGTGGGCGTATGATGATAATGAGATGTCGAAGGAGACGGCGACGATCACGATGCGTTTGACGTTTCCGAATCCGGACCGGATGCTCATACCGAACAGCTATGTGACCTTGCTGACGGACTATCAGAAGCCGCCGAAGGTGATGTGCATTCCGCAGCAGGCCGTGTTTGATTTGACGAGCGGCAATGAAGCGGTGTGGGTGCTGAAGGACGACATGACGGTGGAGCAGCGCGCGGTGAAGACGAAGGAGACGTCGGATGGCTGGGTGCCAGTTGTGGATGGTTTGAAGGAAGGCGAGAAGGTTGTGATTTCGGGGATTTCGAAGTTGCATGTGGGGATGAAGGTGAAGCTTATGGAGCCGACGTCGAATGCGGATATTGACCCGAACTACAAGCCGCCAGTGAAGGAAGGCTAAGGGAATGGGTGGACCGCGGCAGAAGTGCCGCGGGACAAGAGTTGGCAAGGAGCAAGGAGTTTAGGATATGAAGGTTTCAATTCGTAAAAGTATTGACCAGATTCGGACGTTCTCGCGGACGTTTATTGAGCGTCCGCGTTTCGCGATGGTCATTTCGATTGTGTTGACGATGGCGGGGGTGCTGGCGATTTCGCGGTTGCCGGTGACGCAGTATCCGCGGTTGACGCCGCCGTCGATTGCGGTGACGTACAACTATCCGGGCGCGAATGCGAAGGAAGTTTTGAATACGGTGGCGCAGCCGATTGAAGATGAAGTGAACGGTGTGGATGATATGTTGTACATGGTGGGCTCGTGCTCTGACGATGGCAACTATCAGTTGACGGTGTCGTTTGAAGTTGAGTCGGACCGCGACATGGACATGGTGAAGATTCAGAACCGTGTGTCGCAGGCTGAGGCGAAGTTGCCATCGGAAGTGCAGCAGTTGGGCGGGCGTGTGCGTGCGCAGTCCGAGGATATGCTGGGGTTCATGGCGTTCAAGTCGAAGTCTGGGACGATGACGCGGCTTGAGATTTCGGACTATGTGTATGCGAACGTGCAGCCGGTGTTGCTCCGAATTGCGGGCGTGGGCGAGGCGACGGTGTATGGGCCGAAGCTGGCGATTCGTGTGTGGATGGATGCGGCGCGTATGGCGGCGTTGGGGATCAACACGGAAGAGGTAATTGCCGCGGTGACGAAGCAGAACATTCAGGCGTCGGTAGGGTCGATTGGTTCGAGCCCGATGCCGGAGAATGGCGCGAAGGTTTACACGTTGACGGCGAAGGGGCGTTTGTTGAAGCCGCAGGAGTTTGACAACATTGTTGTGCGGCGCGATGCGAACGGCGGCATGGTGCGTTTGAAAGATGTCGCGCGTACGGAGATTGGTGAACAGACATACATGTTCTCGGGTCAGTTGAACGGTGAGAACTCGATTTCGGTTGGTTTGTCGCAGAAGCCGGGTGCGAACGCGATTGAGACGATGGATGAGATTTACGCGACGATGAAGGAGATGGCGAAGTCGTTCCCGGATGATTTGGAATATGAGATGTCGTATGATGCGACGGATTATGTGCGTGCGTGTATTAAGGAAATTGTTGAGACGCTACTCATTACGTTTGTGCTCGTCGTGTTTGTGTGCTATTTGTTCTTGCAGGACTGGCGTGCGACGTTGATTCCGTGCTTGACGATTCCGGTGTCGCTATGTTCGACGTTTATCGTGATGGCGGCGCTCGGGTATTCGATTAACATCTTGACGCTATTCGGCTTGGTGCTGGCAATTGGCGTCGTAGTCGATGACTGTATCGTCGTGGTGGAGCGTGTGCAGTTCTTGATTGAAACGCGCGGGCTGAATGCGAAGGAAGCGTCGATTCAGGCGATGAAGGACGTGACGAGCGCGGTTATTGCGACGACGCTGGTGCTCTTGGGTATCTTCGTGCCAGTCGGGTTTATGAGCGGCATTACGGGGCGTATTTATCAGCAGTTCTCGGTGACGTTGTCCGCGGCAGTTTGCTTCTCGACGGTGTGCGCGTTGACGTTGGCGCCAGCGTTGTGCTCGCTCCTCTTGCATGAGGCGCGGCCGTTCAAGCATGGGCCGCTGGCGTGGTTCAACTGGGCGATTGAGCACTTCAAGGGATTCTTCGTGAGCTGTGCGAAGTGGCTGGCGCGGCGGATTTTCTTGGCGCTCATTCTGTTGATTTTGACGGTGCTGTTGACGATTCAGATGTTCAACAAGACGGAGACGTCGTTCTTGCCGGATGAGGACCAGCGAGTGATCTTCATTTCGATGCAGATGCCAGAAGGCACGGCGCGTGACCGTACGCGTGACGTGGCGTTGCGCGCGGTGCAGTTGTTGCACACACAGCCGGAAGTGAAGTCGGTGCTGTCCATTGTTGGCATGGGCATGATTGGTGGCCGCGGCGAATCGCAGTCGACGTTGATTGTGGACTTGACGGATTGGTCGCTGCGGACGAAGGCGGAGCAAAGTGCGATGTCGCTCGTCGGCAAGTTCAAGGAACTTTTGCAGCAGATTCCAGAGCCGAAGTGGCAGGTGTTTGCGCCGCCGGCGATTCCAGGCTTAGGCAACTCGAACGGCATTACGGTGCACATTCAGGATAAGGCCAATGCCGACCCGATTGCGATTGATAAGGTCAAGAACCAGATGCTGATGAAGCTCAATCAAAATCCGCACATTTTGGCGGCCTTTGCGGGCTACAACGCGGAGACGCCGCAGCTTCGTTTCCATCTCGATCGTGATAAGGCGGAGATGTATCACGTGCCAGTCGCGACGATTTACGCGACGTTGCAGAACTACCTCGGCTCGCGCTATGTGAACGACGTCAACCTCGGCACGCAGGTCAACCGCGTGACAGTTGGCGCGGATATGGCCGACCGTATGAACCCGCAGGATGTGGAGCGGCTCTATGTGCGGTCCGACACGGGCGCGATGGTGCCGGTCGGGTCGCTTGGCACGCTGACGCATGAGCTCGGCCCGCGCACGGTGTACACGCGTGACCGCTACGTGATGTGCGGTTTGAACATTTTGCCAGCGCCAGGTATTGCTTCGGGCACGGTCATGAAGGAAGTTGCGGACTTGCTTGAACGCGAGCTTCCGGATGGCTATGGTTATGCGTGGTCGGCGCTTTCGTTCCAGGAAGCGCGTAACACGGGCAGCACGGCGCCGTTGATTGCACTCGCAATTTTGTTCGGCTACCTCTTCCTCGTGGCGCAGTACGAATCGTGGACGATTCCGCTCCCCGTGATGCTCTCGATTTTCGTCGCGGTGTTGGGCGCGCTGTTGGGCATGAAGTACTTCGGTATTTGGATGACGGGCGCGCCGTACTCGCTGTCGATTTACGCGCAGCTCGGCTTGGTGTTGCTGGTGGGCCTCGCTTCGAAGAACGCCATTTTGCTCGTTGAATTCGCGAAGGATAAACGCGAGATTGAGAACTACTCAATTGTGGATGCCGCGGGCGCGGCAGCGGGCGAACGTCTGCGTGCCATTTTGATGACGGCGCTCACGACGTTGCTGGGCACGCTCCCGATGATGGTCGCGACGGGTGCAGGTGCCGCGAGCCGTAACCACCTCGGCACGACCGAGTTCTGGGGTATGGCGGCATCTGTGGCATTCGGTATTTTGCTGGTGCCAGGCCTCTACGCCCTCTTCCAAACATGGCGTGAAAACATCAAACGTTTCTTCGCCTACCTCTCCGCAACGGCGCTTCGTCGCCGCCAACTCAAAGACAGGAAAAACGCATAATGAAAACGATTCGTAATTCGATTATCGCCGCGGTCGCGGCACTTACGGGCTGCACGCAGTACCTCCCCTCGGTCGGCCCAAACTATGAAGAACCTACCTTCGACATTCCGTCCTACGACTTGCCAGATGCGGGACTCCCCACGACGAACCTCACCGAAACGTGTGAGTACCAAGTGGCCGAATCCAACGCCGATGACCGCGTCGTCATTTCGAACGACACCATCGCGCGCTGGTGGGAACGCTTCAGCGACCCCGTCCTCGAGAACCTCGTCACGAGCGCCGTCTCGAATAACATCTCCTTCTTGATCGCGCAACGCCGCCTGGAACAAGCCAACTGGGAGCTCCTCGGCACGTACTCCGCGTTTCTCCCGAAGGCGAACTTCAGCGGCAGCTGGTCCCATAACGTCCTCAGGCGGAATAACTCGAGCATCGTTGATTCGGACATCGCTTCCAAGCGTACACGCGTGACCGACCTCGGCTTTGGTGCGGACTGGGAAATCGACATCTTTGGTGGCAGTCGCCGTGCAACAGAAGCGGCCATCGCCGCGGCAGAAGCGGCGGGCTGGACCGTTGCGGATGCGTGGATTTCTCTCACGACTCAAATCGGTTCGCAGTACGTGAACCTTCGCACAACCCAGGAACGTATCGCCGTCGCGCGCACGAACCTCGTCCTTCAAAGCGAAACGTATGACATTCTGAAGTCGCGCCTCGATTCGGGCATTGGCGATGAGCTTGCCGTCAATCAGTGCGCCTACGTCGTGGAACAAACGCGCGCCCGCATCCCGACCCTCCTCGCAGAAGAGGAAGCCCTCAAAAATGCGCTCGCGATTCTCGCCGGCGATACGCCTGGCGCGCTCCACGAAATCTTGGACGAACCAGAAGTGCCGCGGGATTGGCTCCTTGCGCCGCAACGCGTGGCCGAGCTCCCGCTCAACATGATTCGTTCGCGGCCCGATGTGAAAACGTACGAGCGTAAACTTGCCGCGCAGGTCGCGCGCATTGGCGTCGCACGCGCCCAGTGGTTCCCGAAACTTTATATCACGGGTTCCGTTGGCGTGCAGTCCACACACGGCAATCACCTCTTCGAATACGATAGCATCATGTCGTCGTTTGGACCGTCCATCTCGTGGCCTATCTTCCAAGCGGGCGCGATTTATTCCTCCGTCAAAGCTGAAGAAGCTAAGACCGAGCAAGCGTTCCTTGACTATCAGCTCGCGATTGAAAATGCCTACGCCGATGTGCGCAACGCCTACGCAGCCTACACGCAAGAGTACCATCGCTATCAAGCGTTGCAAGCCGCGGTCAAAGCCGCAACTGACGCGGTCACCATTTCGAAGGACCTTTATAAGAACGGTCTCAAGGACTTCAACAACGTCTTGGATGCGCAGCGCAGCCGCTTGACGCTCGAAGAGGAGCTCGTCATTTCGCGTGGACAAATCACGCAGGACTTGCTGACTTTGTACAAGGCTCTTGGCGGCGGCTTGGCGACGACGCAAGAATAACGATTTCATATTTCGTTTCGTATTATTATTCCATTGTTTTAGTGGTTAACGGCGCGGTCTCCGCGCCGTTTTTTTTTTTATTCGTTCCTTCCCGCAGCAGATTTTAATCCTCACCAGCAAAAAACTGCCGCGCCATGTCCAATCCACTTTTCATGAAAAGTGGATCAACTCAATTTCAATTGTCAAAGATCAAGGCTGTAACCAGCTAAAGTAACCCGCGGCACTTTTTTCGCCGCGGGGAGGGTTTGTCGTCTAGCCCTCAAACGAATCTATTAGAATACCGAC
>CAVGIZ010000147.1:0-6488 GCA_963629255.1 Anaerovoracaceae bacterium | reverse complement strand
CCATCCTTACCAGCAAATTGATTCGCGAATTCGGGTGTGTTAAGTTTCATGCCAAGTCCCGGCGTTTCTGCCGCGGAAAGTGTTTTATAGCAAACGAGTGTTTTCTTGTCCGCTTGGAAGCCAACCATCAAAACGACGTCGCCACCATAGCCGCCCGAATCGCTGCCGCGCACGGCGTAGCCAAGAATTTCGCCCGCGGCATTTTTCCCGATGAAGTATTTCTCCGTTTGCTCGACTTGCGTCACGCCAGAAGGCATCACGGCTTTGGCGGCGTCGGTCGTTTTGGTAATCATCATTTGTGCGATGGCATCTTTTGTGAGACCATTGACGTAGGCGAGGACGCCCGCGCAAACGGCGGAGATGATCGTGAGACTCAAGATGAGGGAAAGTGATTTTTTCATTTGGAGGTCCTTTCTCACTTTTTAGATTTTGCCGCGGCCGCGCCGAAAGGTTTCGGCTGGGTCCAACGATTGATGAGGGGCGTCACCGCATTCATCACGAGAATGGCGAATGAACAGCCTTCAGGATAAGAACCGTAGCGGCGAATGAGCATGCAGAGAAGTCCGCAACCAAAGCCGAAAATAATTTTGCCGCGGCAAGTGGTCGGGGACGTCACATAGTCCGTTGCCATAAAGCACGCGCCAATCATGACGCCGCCCGTGAGGAGTTGGACGTGTGGAGTCGGCAAGCCCGCGACGAGCGAATAAAGGTAGACGGTCGCGAGGAAAGCGACAGGAATGTGCCAGGTGATGACGCGGCGGAAAAGCAAGTAGGCCGCGCCAAGCGCAAGGGCAATCGTCGAAACTTCGCCAATGCAACCTGGCATGTTGCCAATCAAGAGGTCCCAAGTCGAAGGAATGTTCGCGGGGTCGCCCCAACGCAAGGCAACAAGCGGCGTCGCACATGTGACGGCATCCACCGCGCCCGCGGCATGATCAATCGGCTTGAGCCACGTCGTCATCGCGCCCGTGAAAGAAATCAGCATAAACGCACGCGCGGCAAGCGCCGGGTTGAATGGATTCATCCCCAGCCCGCCAAAAACTTGCTTCGCAATCGCAATCGCAAACACAGAACCGACGACCGCCATCCAAAGTGGAATGCCACTCGGCAAATTGAGCGCCAGCAGCAAGCCCGTCACAACGGCCGACAAGTCGCCAATCGTGTTTTCACGCTTCATCGCCAGGCGGCACACCGCTTCCGTCACGAGGCACGTCGCAACGCACGTCAAAATCACCCAAACCGCGCGCAAGCCAAAGAACCAAATGCCCATCGCCGTCGTTGGCAACAACGCAATGATGACATCAAGCATAATGCGCGACACGCTCGAGTGCGCATGCGTGTGCGGACTTGAAGAAAGAATATAATGAGCGGATGTATCTTTTGGTTTCATGTCAGTCAATCCTTTCCGATTAGTTCTTCTTTTGTGCGGCCGCGGCAGCTTTTGCTTTCTCCGCGGCAATTCTTGCGCGGATGGAATTCTTCGCGCGACGGCAAAGTTGCGTCAGCGCACGATACGCGGGGCAGCCAAAACTGCACGCACCACATTCAATGCAACTCATCACGTGCGCCGCCTCAGCCGATGGAATGTCGTCCGCCTCAACAGCCTTCGAAATTTCCGCCGGATTCAACTTCATCGGACACGCCCGCACGCAACGCCCACAATTGATGCACGCTTGCGAACTGTAGGCAAACACCTTCTTATGCGAAAGAAGCAGCAATCCCGACGTCGTCTTCGTCGTCGCAATTTCCAAAGTCGGCACCGCAAAGCCCATCATCGTGCCGCCCGAAATCACCTTCGCGGGCGCGGCACTTTCCCCGCCGCAAAACGCCACAAGGTCCGCATAACGCGTGCCAACCGGCGCTTCCACATTCTTCGGTTCCTTGATCGCATCGCCCGAAATCGTCGTCACGCGCGAAATGAGCGGCTGACCTTTTTCAACCGCATCCGCAATCGCCGCAACCGTCCCCACATTCTCCACCACGCACCCAACCGAAATCGGCAACGCCCCCTCTGGCACAATGCGCCCCACCGTCGCGTAAATCTGATGCTTCTCCGAGCCTTGCGGATAAAGGACGGGCAACACCACAATCTCAACATTTCCCGTAATGTCCTCAAACGCCTTTTCAAGCGCGGCAATTGCCTCCGGCTTGTTCGCCTCAACTGCAATTCGCACCGCACATTCGCCCAACACCTTGCGCATAATCTCCACACCCAAACGAATGCGGTCCGCACGCTCCAACATCAAACGAAAGTCCGCCGTCAAATACGGTTCGCATTCCGCACCATTCACAATCAAATATTCACACCGATTATTTGGCGGCGGATTGAGCTTGACCGCCGACGGAAACCCCGCGCCGCCCATACCACAAATCCCCGCATCCGCAATCCGCGCCAACAACTCTTCCTTCGTCGCCTTCACCCAATCCATCGGCGGAAGCAAAACTGCCGCGGTCGCATCCTGATCCGCATCCGGCGTCAAAATCACCGCCGGCACACGCGACCCCGCCGGCCCCAGCCGCGGCTCAATCGCCTTCACCGTCCCACTCACCGGCGCATGCACCACGACCGAAATAAATCCGCCGCGCTCGCCAATCAATTGCCCCTTCACAACATGGTCCCCCACCGCCACCAAACATTTCGCCGGTGCCCCCAAATGTTGCGACATTGAAACAACCAGCTCCGCCGGCATCGGCAACTTTTCAATCGCCTTCCCGCGTGCGAGTTCCTTGTTATAATCGGGATGCACCCCACCCCGAAACTTGAATGCGCTCTTAACCGTTTTCATGCTCCTCCTTTAAATCTGCCGCGCCTGACGCGACAACTTCCCAATGCCCAGTCTTACGCGAGCCGATGCGCCGCACCACGCCCGCAACCTGTAAATTCTTCAATCGTGTAAAAATTGTCCGTGGCGCAACGCCCAACAATCGTGAAAGTTCTTCCGCCGTAATAAATGGATCAGCTTGCAAATTCACCTTAATCATCTCTTCAAACTGCGCCGATTTCTTTTCTGCAATTTGCAGTTTATTTTTGTTTTTTATTCTGCAACTCTTCCCCCGCACACTGCGTCCATTTTCAATCGCATCAATCCGCCTCTGCAGAAAATCTTCCAACGCCCGCAAGCGTCCCAGCGGCAAATTATAATGCGGATGCAACTTGAAACGAAAACCCCGCAGACGCCGCGCACGCGCCTTCATTTCATTCGTAATCCCGCCTGGAATATCAAACCACGAAGGATACAACGCCGGCGCGCGCCCCGCCGCGTACGCATCAAGATCGGCAAACTCATCCTTATACTTGTTCTTATAAAGTGCAAGTGCGAAAAGCCCATACCCATTATCAAAAATCGGTGCCGCGCCCGTAATCTTATTCGTATTGTTATTCACAAGATACCCAAAGTTCCCCAGGTGCCGATCCGGATTACAAATAATCGCATCAAAGAAAAAGATATTCGCAAACCGCGCGTCCGCAAGCGCCGCCTCCCGCGTGCAAATGCGCCCCGCTGGAATGTACCCAACCTTGTTGCTCGTAAACGCCGCGCACGTTGAACACAATCGCCCCTTATACTTCGCCAAACGATACGCAACATGCTCAAACCCAAGTGCCGCGGCAATTTGCGCCGCGTAAAATTCGCAGTATGGTTCAAACCCACAATTCGCCGCGCCCTCAGTCCCACTCTTATAAAGCGTCGGCACACCCTTCACAATCCGCCAACATTTCGCAAGCATCCCATTCGTCGTCAACTCAGGCGATGTCGACCCTGGCTCCACACTCCCATCCCCGCCCGTGAACGCCATATACGCCAACGTCTCAGAAAATGGATTCGCATACAAATTGATACGCGCCCATTTCGCCTTGTCCTCTTCTGCCGCGACCCAATACACATCATTCAACGAAAGCCCACGCGAAAAACTAATAATTCCCCGCAAGTCCCCACTCCGAATCCCAAGCGCCGCCAAAAACTGTTCCACATACGCCCGCTGCTTCGGCACCGCACGATGCTTCAACCACCCCCGCAACCGCTCATCCGTCGCCTCGCCTTGCATCTCCAACGGCAAAAACTGCCGCGCCGCCTCATTCACCGAAACAACACGTACGCTCTGCGGCCCGACCCAATCGAACCGCAAAACCTCCTTGTCTCGATGCCTCAATACCATCCTTAGTGCCCCGTTTCAAAATGTGGATCTTCCGCCATACACTTCGCCGGACACTTCGCCACAATCTGCGCGTCCGTCGGCGGATTCTCATAATTCACCTTCGCCAAAAATCCATTGAACACAAAGTGCCCCGCTTCCTTCCCGCCCGAATTCTTCTCGCACAAATGGCACCCCATGCACCCCACGCCGCACACCTTGCGCACATTCGGCCCCTTCTCCGGATTGTTGCACAACACATGAATCGTCGCCTTCGCCGGCACCAACTCAATCAAGTGCCGCGGGCACACCGCCACGCACTTCCCGCACCCAATGCACAATCTCTTATCCACCTTCGCCAGCCCATCCACAATCGAAATCGCCGTGTTCGGGCACACATGCGCGCACGCCCCATACCCCAAACACCCATACACGCACCCCTTGTCGCCACCCGCCGTCGCCGCCGCCACCGCGCAATCCACAAGCCCATTATAATCCCCCACCCGCGACGTCTCACTCCGCGTCCCGCAACACTTCACCAACGCCACCCGCTTCTCCGTCGCCGTCGCCTCAACCCCCAAAATCTTCGCAATCGCCGCGGCACATTCCGCACCCCCCGCCGCGCACGCCCCATTCGGCGCCGTCCCCGCCACGAGCGCATGCGCATACCCATCGCACCCCGCAAAACCGCACCCACCACAATTCGCGCCCGGCAACACCGCCGTCACCATCCCAATGCGCGGATCCTCCTTCACGCTCAAATACTTATCCGCCACCGCCAGCACCACCGCGGAAATCAATCCAATCCCCGCAATGCACACAACCGCCCAAATAATCGCACTCATCATCTCACACCTCCTTCTTTAATACGGCAACTTCACCATGCCCGTAAAGCCCATAAACGCGAGCGACAACAACCCGCCCGTCACCAGCGCAATCGCAATCCCCCGAAAACACCGCGGCGGATCCGCATGCGCCAACTTCTCGCGAATCCCAGAAAACAACACCAACGCAAAACCAAATCCAACCGCCGCGCTAAACGAAAAGAACACACTCTCAAAAAGCCCCGTCCCTTGCTTGCAGTTAATTTCCGCCACCCCCAGCACCGCGCAGTTCGTCGTAATCAGCGGCAAGAAAATCCCAAGCGCCGCATGCAACGGCGGCAAAAACCTCTTCATCGCAATATCAATAAATTGCACCAGCGCCGCAATCACCAAAATAAACGCCAGCGTGTGAATGTACCCCAAACCATACGGCGCCAAAAGCCAATAGTCCAAACACCACGTCACCGCCGCCGCAATCGTCATCACAAATATCACCGCGCCCGACATCCCCAATGCCGTGTCCATCTTCTTCGATACACCCAAAAATGGACAACACCCCAAAAACCGATTCAGCACAAAGTTGTTCACCAACACCGCGCCAATCAGTAGCATCAAGTAGTAACTCATTTTCGAATCCTTCCTTCTTTTGTTTAGTCGAAATCTTTTTGTTTTTTATTCTGAAACAACATCCAACGAATCCCAATCAATCACGCCTTCAAACACCCGCTTCACCGGCCCCGTCAGCGTCAACCCCGAAAACTCGCCCCCCGCCTCCTCACCATCTACCACCAACTCATACCCCTGCGCCGTCTTCACCTGCACCGGAAACTCCAACCCATAATCCTTCACACCAATAATCGCACTCGCCACCGCCCCCGTCCCACATGCACCCGTCTCCGCCTCAACCCCACGCTCATACGTCCGAATCATCACCTGGTTCGGCGCGCGATACACCACAAAATCCACATTCGTCCCATTCGGCGCAAACTCACTCGCCATCCGAATCGTATGCCCAACCCCCGCCACGTCCGTCTTCATCAACTTCCCCGTCTCCACCACCACAATCTTGTGCGGCACCCCCTCCACCACAAAATCCTCACCCCAATCCTTCGGCTCAGGCATCGCAATCTTCACAAGCCCACTCTCCACAATCTCCGCCGCCAGCGTCCCAGCCATCGTCTCAAATGTCATCCGGTCCGACCCCGCCGCCCCAATCTCCCTCGCAAACGCCGCCACACACCGCGCACCATTCCCACATAACTCCGCCTCCGACCCATCCGGATTGAAAAACCTCATCTTGAAATCTGCCGCGTCCGACTTCTGCACAAGTATCACCCCCTCGCACCCAACGCCACATCGCCGCGTCGCCATCGCCGCCACACGCATATAGTCATCCGCAGGAAACGTCCCATCACGATCATCAATCATGATGAAGTCATTCCCAGCGCCATGCATCTTGACAAACCTAATCAGCTTCATGACCCATATTATACCATATTTTAGACCAACTCTCAACCCCTCAGAACACTTTTT
>CAVGIZ010000146.1:0-6567 GCA_963629255.1 Anaerovoracaceae bacterium | reverse complement strand
TTGATTATTTGTGGCGCGGCGGTTTTGGGGGTTGGGGCGAGGCCGCTTGATAATATCGGGAATGTGAAGTTGAGGGGTCCGTTGGGGGAGAAGTTGGAGAAGATGATTCGTTCGCGGGTTATTGGGGTGGACATAGATTATTTGGCATCGGTGTTTGAGGAGAAGACGGAGCGTCAGGGGTGGTGGCAGACGGAGTTTTGGGGGAAGTTTATGCATGCGGCGGAGGCGTATCAGGTGTATGCGCCGTCGGAGGAATTGAAGGGGAAGATAGCGCGAGGGGTGGAGACGGTATTGGCGTCGCAGGAGGCGGATGGGTACATTGGGAATTATCCGAAGGAATTGCGGTGTGGGGAAGGATGGGATGTGTGGGGGATGAAGTATACGATGCTGGGGTTGTTGCATCATTATGATGGGACGGGGGATGAGAGGGCGCTTGGGGCGGCGAAGAGGTTGTGTGATTATTTGATACGAGAGATTGGTCCAGGAGGGGCGCGAGGGGTTGAATTGTGGCAGACGGGGAATTGGAGTGGGTATGCGAGTTCATCGGTGTTGGAGCCGGTGGTGTGGATTTATGAGCGGACGAAGGAGAAGAAGTATTTGGATTTTGCCGCGTATATTGTGAAGGGGACGAGCGAGGTGGAGGCGGGGCCGCGGTTGGTGGATTTGGCGTTGAAGGGTGTGAGTGTGGCGGATCGGAATGGGTATGGGAACAAGGCGGAGGCTGGGGGCGGATATGTGCAGAAGCACAATCGGTGGAAGGCGTATGAGATGATGAGTTGTTATCAGGGGATGCTCGAGTACGCGGCGATTGTGGGGAGGGAGGATTTGAAAAGTGCCGCGGTGAAGACGGCGGAGGATATTGTGAAGGAAGAGGTGATGTTGTCGGGCGGGTGTTCGGCGTCGGAGGCGTGGTTTCATGGGGCGAGGAAGCAACATTTGCCGTTTGTGCATATGCAGGAGACGTGTGTGACGACGACGTGGATGAGGTTTTGTGAGAAGTTGTTGGAGGTGACGGGTGAGGCGAGATGGGCGGATGAGATTGAGCGGACGTTTTACAATGTGTATTTGGGGGCGTTGAAGGGAGATGGGACGAAGTTTACGGCGTATGTGCCGATGAATGGGAATCGTTCGGAGGGGATGAATCATTGTTTTATGCATACGGATTGTTGTTCTGCGAATGCGCCGCGGGGATTTTTGTGTTTTTTGAAGAAGTTGTTTTATGTGAAGGAGGACGCGGCGGTTTTCAATTTTTATGCGTCGTCGAATGTGAAGGGGAAGTTGGCGAATGGGAAGGGGGTGGCGTTTGAGATGTACACGCTTTATCCGCGGGAGAATTTTGTGAGGATTGTGAGCCATACGGAGGGGGTGGGGAAGGTGCCGTTGAAGGTGAGGATTCCGGCGTGGGCGAAGGGGAAAGTGAAGGTGGAATTGAATGGGAAGGAATTGGGGGGCGTGAAGGCGGGGACGTATTTTACGATTGAGCATGAATGGAAGATGGGGGATGTGGTGTGGATGGAATTTGAGATGCCGGTGGTGGCGCACACGAGTGCGGAGGTGAAGCCGCATTATGTGGCGTTTACGAGAGGGCCGATTTTGTTGGCGCGGGATAGTCGGTTTGAGGATGGAGATTTGACGGAGGTGTTTCGCGAGGGGTCGGTGAAAGATGGGCAGGTGATGGAGAATTTTGCCGCGGTGAGGGTGCCGAGCGATGAGATGTGGATGGCGTTTAGTGCGGTGTTGCCGATTGGGGGGCATGCGGAGAATGCGGAGGCGCGGCATGGGGCGGCGGTGAGGTTTTGTGATTTTGCGAGTGCGGGGAACAGGTGGGAGCGCGGCAATTATTATCGGACGTGGTTTCCGATTGAGTGGGGCCCGACGGAATGAGGGAACTCCGAGGCTGGTTATTAACTCCGAGCCTAACAAAAGGCTTCGGCTAACGACTCCGCTTGCTTCGCGGGGAGCAGGCATTATTATAGCGGCCGACAGAGCGGCCGCAGCAAAACACGGGATGGGCGCACTCAACCAAGCGCGGCGGATTTTTTGGGGGAAGGGGGTTGAAGTTTGGTCTGAAATATGGTATAATGTAGGACGGTTTGAGATATTGTAGACTTCAAAAGGAACATAGAAGAATGAATACGGTACTTGTGGGCGCCCAGTGGGGCGATGAAGGCAAGGGTAAGGTCATCGACTTTTTGACCGAAGAGGCGGACGTTGTCGTTCGCTTTCAGGGCGGGTCGAATGCGGGGCATACGGTCGTTGTGGGCGATAAGAAGTATGTTTTGCATTTGGTGCCGAGCGGGATTTTGCACGAGGGGAAGCATTGCGTCATAGGCAATGGTGTGGTGATGGATCCGTTTGATTTGATGAAGGAGCTGGACCAGGTGAAGAGTTGGGGATTCAAGCTTGAGGGGCGGTTCCACATTTCGGAGCGTGCGCAGATGGTGATGCAATGGCATCGTGCGATTGACAAGGCTGAGGAGGCGGCGCGTCCGGAGGGTCAGAAGATTGGGACGACGGGGCGTGGGATTGGGCCTGCGTACGCGGCGAAAGTTGGGCGTTATGGGATGCGGGTTGGTGATATTTTGAAGCCGAACTTTGCGGACCTTGTGCGCTCGCAGGTGGCGGAGGCGAATCGGACGCTCGTGGCGCTGGGGGCGCATGAATTGGATGCGGACGAGATGGTTCGTTTGTATGAGCCGATGGTGCCGGCGTTGATGCCGTATGTCACGGACACGATTCAATTTTTGCATGAGAAGTTGGAAGCGAAGGCGTCGTTGTTGTTTGAAGGTGCGCAGGCGACGATGCTGGATATTGATTTTGGGACGTATCCGTTTGTGACGTCGTCGAATCCGACGGCGGGTGGTGCGTGCACGGGGTCGGGGATTGGGCCGCGGGCGATTGATCGTGTGATTGGCGTGTTGAAGTTGTATACGACGCGTGTGGGGGAGGGTCCGTTCCCGACGGAGTTGGAGGACAAGGATGGTGACACGCTGAGGGCGCGCGGGGGTGAGTTTGGTGCGACGACGGGGCGGCCGCGGCGGTGTGGTTGGTTTGATGCGGTTGTGGCGCGGTATGCGCAGCGTGTGAACGGGATTGATTATTGGGCGATGACGAAGCTCGATGTCTTGGATACGTTCCCGGTCATCAAGATTTGCACGGGGTACAAGCGGCCGGATGGATTTGTGTATACGACGTTCCCAGCGGATTTGGAGGCGCTGAAGTATTGCACGCCTGTCTATGAAGAGATGCCGGGTTGGCAATGTGAGACGTCGCATATTACGGATTATTCGGAGTTGCCTGAGAATGCGAAGGCGTATGTGCGGCGGATATTGGAATTGGTGGGCGGAAAGCTGGGGGTGCTGTCGGTTGGACCGGCGCGCGAGACGACGCTCAGGATTAATATCTAAGACCGCATGATTGAGCATTTGGCGATCATCATGGATGGCAATGGGCGGTGGGCGAAGGCCCACTGCCTGCCGCGGTTGATGGGGCATCGCGCGGGGGCGGATACGCTCGATAAGGTGATGCATTGGTGCCGCGCGCGGGGGATTCGGTATTTGACGGTGTATGCGTTTTCGACGGAGAATTGGAAGCGGTCGGAAGATGAAGTTTCGGGGCTGATGAAGCTCTTGGATCATTATGTGGAGGCGAAGGCGGAGGAACTTGAAAAGAATTCGATTCGGTTTCGGACGATTGGGCGGAGAAGCGATTTGCCAGAGGGGCTCGAGAGAAAAATTGCCGCGCTGGAGGAGCGCACGAAGGGTGGGGATTTTACCTTGCTTGTTGCGTTGAGTTATGGTGGGCGTGCGGAGATTGTGGATGCGGTGAACGCGGCACTTTTGGCGGGCGAGAAGAGCGTGACGGAGGAGACGTTCAAGCGGTATTTATATGCGGGTGATGTGCCGGATCCGGATTTGATTATTCGCACGAGTGGGGAATTGAGGACGAGCAATTTCTTGTTGTGGGAAGCGGCGTACGCCGAGTATTATTTTACACCAGTCTTGTGGCCTGACTTTGATGAGGCCGAATTTGATAAGGCGCTTGCGTCCTTTGAAAAACGTGAGCGGCGGATGGGAGGCAGATGCAAATCTTGAAACGTATTATCGCGGCACTTTCGACCGCGGCACTTGTGATTGTGGGGCTTATTTATGTGCCGGTGATGTATGTTGTGCCGGTGATGATTTTGCTTGTGGCGGCGGTTCATTTGGAGTTTTGCCAGATGGTCGCGCTGAAGCATAAGATTTTGACGCGGCTGAGCGTGCTGGCGGGCGTCGCGTATATGCTCTTTAAGGTGTATTACGATGTGGATTTTGTGCTGGCTCCGCTTATTTTCTTGTTGGCGCTCAGGGTGTTATTTGGGAAGTTTGAAAGCCCGATTCGCACGTTGGCGGTGACGTTGTTGGGGCTCTTTTATATTCCAGTGATGCTGACGTCGTTCATTCAGATTCCGATTCAGCACGGGGCGATTATGCTCATCTATGTGATTGCGATTATCAAGTTTTCGGACATGGGCGGGTTTGCTGTGGGGATGCTCTTTGGGCGGCATAAGATGTGTCCAACGATTTCGCCGAAGAAGAGTTGGGAAGGGTTGTTTGGGAGCGTGCTGGGGTCGTGTTTGATGTCCGCGGCATTTATTCCGTTGACGCATTATGGGATTGGCAAGGCGTTGGCGTTTGGTGTGGCGGCGGCGTTGATTGGGACGGCTGGGGATTTGGTGGAGAGCTGCATGAAGAGGGAATGCGGCGTAAAAGATTCGGCGACGTTTATGCCGGCGGGGATGGGCGGATTCCTTGATATGTTTGATTCGCTGATTTTTGCGCCGGCGCTGATGGGGCCGTTCCTTTGATTGTAGCGGGCGGGCGAAGGAACAAACCAAAAGCTTGCGCTTTTGGCACAGGACAATTTTGGCTAAGCGCAGCTTAGCCATCAACACTATTAATTAAGGAGGAGCGCGGCAGTTTTGCCGCGGTGCATTTTTTTTTGTTCTGTGCCCCAAGCGTAAGCTTGGGGTTGTGAGCGCGGCAAAAGTGCGCACCCGCTTGCGCGCCCTTCGGGTTCTCACTTCGTTCGAAGGTCCCCTCCGATTCGCTACGCTCATCTTCGGCACATCTCCGGCCCCGATCCGAAGTGCGGTTAGCCATCTCTGGTCGAGTTCGTCGCGTCTGGCGGCATTTCGGTCTCGCTCCCGGGCGAATCGTTGCATGCTCTCTGCGCCCCCGTTCGCAAATTCTCGCGCAATACTTCGTTGGCGGAATACTGCCTGCCTCGTCTTGCGCGGTCTTTGCGGCGTGGCCGCCGAACCGCATGCGCCTATCGCTCTTAGCTCGACACTCAATGCCGCCGCCCGCTCCTCACGGCTGATTCTTTGTTCTATGGGTGCGAATCAGTTTGAGTGGATTTTTTGGAGAGGGGGATTGCAAATTGGGCGGGAATATGGTATAATATAGGGCAGTTGTTTTGGAAAAGATGACAGGCGGAGCAGAAATGGTTGGACAAAGGCTTGGACGTACGGCTGAAATGGCGGTGCGGAAGGGTTGTGTTGTCTTTGAAACCGCGGCAGATTTGCCGCGGGAAGGCGCTTATTTTGAGGCGCCGCGCTCGCGCTTTGTCTTGACTACCCCCCCCCCAATTGCTTTTGTCTAAGCGCATACAGGGCGTCCACGCGCCCTTCCTGTGCAAGTTTTGTGTTGGCTATCATCATAGTCGACAAGTGGGTGGAATTGTTTACAGAAAAATAAAAGAAAGGTAAGTATCTATGCCAACGTACGTACATGTGTTCTCAATTATTGCTTCAATTGCTGCGACCTTTGCATCAGTTGTTGCAGGGCTTGTAAGTCTTAGTGTATTAAAAGAGCGCCAGCGTTGCCGGGATGCGGTGAAAGACGATATTGTGTTGTCGAATTTGAATAATGATGGGGATATGAATGATCATGTGAATGAGTCAAGGTTAGACGGCTTAGCGAATCGTGATTATACAAGTTATTCTATTAATGGGGAAGGGAATTTTGGTAAGGCTCGTCTTGTGTTGGAAATTATTCGCCGATATGTAGTTAACCACAAGAATGTAACATACACTGAGTTAGAACAAGTATTCCCAAAAGGGTTGAGAGGTGTTAAACGCGAGACTTCGTGGGGATGTTTTAGTCGGAAGGAGGATGCAGAGGCACTTAGACTTGATACTGGAATATCACGGCACTTTTTGAAAGATGAAGACTTGATTAATTTGAAGGATGGGGCAAAGATTGCAGTTTCGTCTCAATGGGGGATTGGTAATATCAATCCTTTTATTGAGCGGGCGAACGAACTGGGATTTAATGTCCAGATGCGGTAATTGATTTTGTAGTGTAGGTTGATTTTTCCTAAAGGAGAATATTATATATGAATAAAGTTTTATCCGTGATATGTGCGTTGATGGCTTCCTTAGCCTTTGCGACACCAGTGGTTAGTGATTTGAAGGTGACGTCGTTACCTCCATGGGGATTGGCGATTGATTATACTGTGAGCGGGGCGACAGATGATGAAAAAGGTTGTTATCTATGCGTGTCTATGACTGGGAATGGGACGAAC
>CAVGIZ010000145.1:0-6621 GCA_963629255.1 Anaerovoracaceae bacterium | reverse complement strand
TTCGCACCCATAAAAACCCCTTCGTTCACCCAAAGAAACCCCCTTCCCCGACCATCCTCTCCCCCTAAAAAGCCGCACCCTACTTCAGCGTCGCCTTCACCCTAAAAAAACGCATCTTGGAAATGTTCGAATCATCCACAGCCTTCCAATTCCCCGCGTCCAACTTCTCCGCCCCAATCACCGTATACTCCGCCTCCTCGCTCATCACATTCCAACTAATCACCGGCTTACCATTCACCATCTCAATCGACGCCTTCAAATAATCCTCCTTATCCTTCGGATTGGTCCCGCACAAATACTCCGCATAATTCGCAAACCCATCCCCATCCGAATCTGCCGCGGCCGCCGCATTCATCACCTTCGCCAATTCCTCCGCCCCCATCGTCTCATCTATCTTCGCCAGTCCCTTCTCCTCAAGCCACGTATACGGCACTGGAATCACCGTCGTCGTCACAAAATCTGCCGCGCTCGCCACATAACTCTCCCCTTCCGTCTCACTCGAAAACCTCAACGACAAATCCTTATACGCCTTGCGCCCATCTTCATCCTCCGCCTCCAACGTCAAAATCATCCGCGTGCGATCATCCGCCTCCGCGATCCCACTACCATCCACCGTCACCGCAAATTTGCCGCGCCCAAGCCCCTCCACCGTCACATTCTCCTCCGTCAACAAATACTGATGACTCGCCTGCGCCACCAAATTCGTCACCCCCGCCGAACAATTCACAAAGAACACATTCCCGCCCCGCGCGCATTCCCGATAAAATCCCTCCTGCACCGCGACAGAATCCTCGCTCACACTCGTCACCGACCGAATCCGCGGCAGCGAACTCGCAGTCCTCACAACCTCCTGATATTGAATCTCTCCGTCCAAATCTGGCTTCAGTACATTCGTCAACTTCGCATTCGAAATCGTCGCACCCGTATTCTTATACGGAGAGCGCACGCACCAAAAATTGATTCCCACTTCCCCGCGCTCCCCCGCATACTCCCCCAGCGAAATCTCAACCTGTTGCGCCATCGTTTGTTTCGCCGTATTCGTCTTCGTCCAAAGCGTCACCGCCTCACTCGTAACGGGCTTGAAAACAACCGTCAACACATCATACGCCGTCGACGAATAATACCCCGTCGCCGTCCAATCAAATGAAAAAACCGAATCCTTCGTCAAGTCACCCGTCGCCACAACCGAAAGCGTCCCACTCGTCCGCCCCAACAAAATACTCCCCTCGCTCGCCTCATTCCCATCACTCGTCGCCACACTCCAATTCTCATCCCCCGCCGTAAACACATAATCACCCACCGCATATCCACCCGCCCGCGGCACTTTCCCCGCGCCTTCAATCGTCGTCTGCACCGCGGCACTTTTCTCCGTCCCCTCCCCGACCGGCTTCACCCGAAACGAATACTTCGCCCCCGCCTCCAAACCCTTCGCCACATACTCCCGCGCACGCGCCCCACACGTCACCACGCTCTCCTCAAATCCCACAACATCCGTCACCGCAAAATCATCCAACTGCAACCCATCCGATGCCTCTGGTTCCAACAAATAATGTCCATCCGTCTCCACCACTACGCGCAACCGAAGCGCCGCCCCAGCCCGCTCCCCCAAAAAAACTTTCCGCACCGACCAACTCGGCGTCTCGCTCCCCGTAATCGTCGGCGCATCAACATCCTCCCATCCGCCCCCATCAAATTGCGCCTGCACCTTCAACCCCAATCCAACCGCCGCCTCACACCGAAACTTATACGACAACATCGAATGCCCCGTCAGCACCACATCCATCGGAAACTCATACCGCGCACTCTTCCCAGGCAAAATCGTCACGACCCCCGTATCATTCCCAATCCCACTAATCGTCGTCGCCGTCAACCCACCATAATCCACGCTCGCATCTTCAAAGTCATATCCCCAATTCGTCACCTCCATCCCCATCTTCCCCACATAAACTTCATACCCCGAAAAATCTGCCGCGCATCTCTCTGGCACCTGCCACTTCAACGTCACATCCTCCTCGCTCACCGCCGCAAGATCTTCCATCTGCACCATCTTCCGCGGCCGATGCCCCACAACCGCCGTATCAATATATCCCTTCGAAGTCGTCTCCGCATCCGTCTCCGTAATATTGAAATACCCATCATTATAACTCCACCCATAATTCAAATACACATACCCTGTCCCATCCGAACCTTCTGCCCAACCATGCGCAATCACCTGATGCCCCGGCACCGTCACCAACACCGGCACCGCCTCCTCAAGCGACGCCTTCACCGCGGCAAAAAATTTATCATCTCCAACAGTCGAACGCACCAGCACCGCCCCCGCCTCATACCACGGATTCTTCCTCGCCACCGTCACAACATTCGCACCCGATCCCCCAACCCAATAATACATCTCCGCCATCACTGCCGACATCGACACAAGCCGCGCCACCTCATACCGCGCCTTCTCCGCCGTCGTCCCCCGCATATCACACGTATACGCCCACGAATTCGTATACCGATACCAATCATACTCATTCGCCATCGCTCCCCAATCAAACGCCGCATGCCCATCAAATCGTACGCGGCACAACTTCTCCGCATTCATCCCCGTGCTCACATCTCGTATCTCATGATCACACACAAAAACCTCATCCATCCTCACCGGCCACTCCCAATACTTCATCACCTGCGCATACGCCGTCGCCACACACCCACACGCATACCTCCCACGCGCCGCACATTCCGCACTCAGCCCCTCCTCAATCGGCACATAATCATTGTACGGCTGATCCTGCGTCCACGCCGTCTCCAAAAATGGTAACACACTCTTCGTCAAACTCTCATCAGACGTCACACTCGCCGTCGAAATCCCTCCACTCAAAAGCGACTTCACCGTACTCGTCCCCAACAGCAAATCCCACTTCGCCGCTCTCCGAGAACTCTCGCCCTCATCCGCCACACTCGCCAAACTCACCGACATCACCCCAGAATTCACACTCTCAACCGCCGCCGCATTCGCCTTCGCCACCGCCGCATTCGCCTGGGCACATTCAATCATCTTCGCAAACGCAGTCCCTTCTTCAGGCTCCACAAAATCATTCCGCGAAAATGCGACAACTGGCTCCGCGGCCGTATTCCCACTCAACAAAATGTACCCGCTCGGCTTCAACGTCACCACCCACAATCCACCGCGCGCCGTCACATCCTTCACCGAACACCCAATCAATAAACTCGACCCAACCCCATCTTTCTCAATGAAATTCTTCGCCGCCAATTTTGCGGTAAACCCATTCAAATCTGCCGCGCCTACGGCAAATTCCACCAGCACCACACAAAGTGCCACCAACCATTTCGCTCGTCTCATTTGAACTGCACTAAGCCTTTGGACTAAAACGCCTCGGCGCACGCAATAATTCGCCGCGCCACCGCAAGCTTGCTCATCAACGCCAACGCCTCGCTCCGCCCATCCTTATAAAGAAAAGTAACGCGATTCGTCTTCACACCAAATCCCGCCCCTGGCTTCGTCACGTCATTGGCAACAATCATTTCCAGCCCCTTCGCGCGGCACTTCCTCTTCGCCTCCGCAATCAAATCATTCGTCTCCGCGGCAAAACCAATTTTCTTCACGCCCTTCACCGTCTTCAAAATATCGGGATTACGCGCCAGTTGCAAAATCGGTTTCATCTCCGCCTTCTTCAATTTCTTCGCGGCACATTTCGCAGGCCGCCAATCCGCGACCGCCGCCGTCGCAATCAAAACGGCCGCGCCATTTTTCTTCACCGCGCCTTCCACCGCCGCCAACATCTCACGCGCCGAAATAACATCAATCCTCTCCACGCCCCGCGGCGTTTTCAAACTCACAGGCCCCGCCACCAAAATCGCCCGATGCCCCTTCTCCACCGCCGCACGCGCCACCGCAAATCCCATCCGCCCCGTCGATGGATTCGACAAAAATCTCACCGGGTCAATATACTCCCGCGTCGGGCCCGCCGTAATAATAAACGTCATTCTTCTTCCTCTTTTTTCGCACGTGCCTTTGCCGATGTCACACGCCCTTCCAGCGGCAAATCTTCACGCGTCTTCCCACACGCCGCCAGCACCTTGTCCGTCGTCTGAAAATGCGCCTTCGCATGATTCATCAACCACACAGGCCCATGCGCCTCAACCATTTCCTCCGCAACTTTCCTCACGCGCGGATCACTCGACCCAATCGGCAAACGCTTCGGCACAAACTTCTCACCTGCCTTCGGCGCCTCGCTCGGACCCAACACTTCCTCGCTCATCTTAATCATGTCACGCAAAAAAATCTCACGCGCAATCACCGATGCCGCCGCCACCGCAATGTCGCTTTCCGCCTTATGATGCTGGTCAATCGTCGCCTTCTTGCCACGCGGCTTCAACGAGCGCAGAATAACATTTTCCGTCGCGGCAAATTGGTCCACCACCACCCGCGAACAGCCTGGCTGCTTCTCCAACAATTCCTCAATCGCCGTCCCATGCGCCCACGCCAACATCCGATTAATATTGCGCATCTTCGCATAAAGCCGATTGTACGCCGCGTTCCCAAGCTTCACCACCGCATACCGCTCCGGACCCAACAGCGCGCGCAACTTCGCGCCCACCGTCAACACCGCATCGTCCGTCATCTGCTTACAATCCTTCGCCCCAATCTTCTTCATCTCCGCGGCAAGTTTCTCATCCGTATACGCACAACATACAACCAACGGACCAAAATAATCGCCTTTCCCCGATTCATCACTGCCCGCATGCGGCGCCGTCGCCTCTGGATTCAACACGTCCTCATACCCAAGCGTCGCCGCGCCCAGCACCTGCGGCTCCAACACAAACAAAACAAAATCTTCCGCCTTCGACCCCTGCACACAAAGCTTGCGCTTCCCATGCTTCTCCTTCTCATACAACGTCGCATTGAAATGATCCCCCTCAATCGACCACAACGAATACGGCACCTCGCGCTTGCGATAATTCCCCGTCAGCATGATCCCCAAAAGAATCTCCTGCTGATCATTCGTGAGTTCAAACGTGAACGTCGTTTTCTTGGGCGCTGCCGCCTCTTCTTCTTCAAACATGCCGCTCCCCTCAGTGCGCCGCAAAACGAAATTCCGTCATCGAATGATACTCTTCTCCTGCCTTCACAATCGTCGTCGGAAATTGCGGCTTGTTCGGCGAATCCGGCGCATGCTGCGTCTCCAATGCAACCCCACACCGAAACGACAAATGCTCCCCGCCCTTCGCCGTCTGATCATAACTCGCCCAGTTCGCCGTGTACACCTGAATGCATGGCTCCGTCGTCCAAACTTCTACTTCACGCCCATTCCCTGGATACGCAACCTTCGCCGCAAACCGCGGCACTTTTCCCGCCGCCTCATCCAAAATCCAATTGTGGTCATACCCCTTGCCAATTTCCAACTGACGATCCGCGGCATTAATCTTCTCGCCAATCCGCATCCCCTTGCGAAAATCAAACGGCGTCCCCTCCACGCCCACAACTTCGCCCGTCGGAATCTGCCCCGCATCCACAGGCGTCATGCGCGAGGCCGCAATCGTCATCACATGGTCCTCAATCGAACCACCCGCCTCGCCCTTGAAATTGAAATACACATGCTGCGTCATGTTGATGGGCGTATCCTTGTTCGGCACCGCCTCATATTCAACACGCCACACATTCTCCTTCGTCAGCGTGTACGTCACCTTCACCTTCACCTCACCCGGAAAACCATTCTCTCCATCCGGCGAAATACGCGTGAAAATAACCCCCACATCCTCATCCGTCACAAACGGCTCCGCACCCCACACATACGCATCCCAACCACGCGTCCCACCATGCAGCCCACACGCTATCCCCGCCGGCGCATTGTTCGTCGGAATCGTATATTCAACCCCATTCAACGTAAACTTCCCCGCAGCAATCCGATTCCCATACCGACCAATAATGCACCCCCAATACGGATCCCCATTGTCCCAGCCTTCCGGCGAATCAAACCCAACCACAACATCCTTCATCTCCCCCTCACGGTCCGGCGTAAATAACCTCACAACCTTCCCACCATAGTCGCTCACCTCAAGTATCACGCCGCCTGCACCATGCAACGTAAACTTGCGCGCCGTCTCACCATACTTGGTCAGACCAAACTCACTAACTTCATACCTCGGCTTCGACATATCAATCGTTCCTTTCTAGACTAACTGCCTACCATTATACCATATTCCCGACCGCTTTGCAATACCCCACCGCAAAATTTCTGCCGCGCCACCCCACACCCACTTTTCATGAATTGTGGATAAAACCTCGGCACTCCATCTAAACCAGCTTCCCTGGTTTGATATCATCATCCGCCACTAAGTTTGTCCAACCAACGCGGGGGCGCGGGGGCCGCAGGTCCCCGTTCTCCTTGTTTCCCAACTGCGCGGCAATTTTCGCTCAATTGTCAAAGATCAAAATAACCCGCGGCACTTTCGCCGCGGGGATGGTTTATCGCCTAGCCATCAAACGAATCTATTAGAATACCGACTTGCCCACAACCGGGCCAAAGGCTGTGCATCCAGCCCCTGCAAGTGCACCAATCAGCGCACCCAAGAACCCATACAACGCCTCCAAAAACTTCTTCCAATTCATAAACT
>CAVGIZ010000144.1:0-6677 GCA_963629255.1 Anaerovoracaceae bacterium | reverse complement strand
GGTTCTTGGGGGCGCTTTTGGGTGCGCTTGCAGGGGCTGGATGCTCGCTGATGGGAAGTGGCGTCGGCATGACGATGCGCTGATGGGGAATACGCTGGTTACAGCATTGATCTTTGACAATTGAATAGTTTTGAGAGGTGGGTGGGTGGGTTTTGATTTGGCCGTGGAGAAATGTGCGGTGGGGGGTTGAAGTTTGGTCGGAAATATGTTATAATATACGGTCAAAAGCCAGAGAAGAGGTAAAATGGGTATTCGAATACTAGGTACAGGTAGTTATTTGCCAGAGAAGGTCGTCACGAATGACGATCTCGCGAAGTCGTTGGACACGTCCGACGAATGGATATTCTCGCATACGGGGATACATTCGCGGCACATTGCCGGTGAGGGTGAGAGCTCGTCGACGATGGGGGCGATTGCGGCGAAGAAGGCGATGGAAGCGGCTGGGGTTGGGCCAGATGAGATTGGCTTGATTGTGGTGGCGACGTCGACGGGGGATTACAATCCGTTTCCGTCTGTGGCGTGTTTGATACAGGGGGCCTTGGGGTGCAAGAATGCGGGTGCATTTGATTTGCAGGCGGCGTGTGCGGGTTTTGTGTATGCGTTGGAGCAGGCGAGAGGGTTTGTGAATTTTTATCCGGACAAGAAGGCACTTGTGATTGGGTCGGAATGTTTGACGCGTGTTGTGAATTGGACGGATCGGGCGAGTTGCATTTTGTTTGGTGATGGTGCGGGGGCTGTGGTGATTGGGAATGACGAGGCGCCTGGGCAGGCTTCGACGCACACGACGGCGCACACGATTTTGGGTGCGGATGGCGAGGGTGCGCATTTCATTACGCGGACGGGTGGCACGAAGGATGCGCTTGTGTGGGATGAGGCGACGGGATTGCCGAAGAAGCCGGAGCCGGTGACGCCGGAGATGGTTTTGATGGGGCATGATGTGTTTGCGTTTGCGGTGAGGACGCTCTCGAAGGTGGCGCGGGACCTTTGCACGAAGTTGGGGACGACGCCGGAGGAGCTGGACCGCGTGTTTGCGCATCAGGCGAATGGGCGGATTATTGAGGCTGTGGCGCGGCGGATGAAATTGCCGCTGGAGAAGTTTTGGTTGAACTTGGCGGAGACGGGCAATACGTCCGCGGCATCGATTCCGATTTCGCTTGACCAGGCGGTGAGGGCTGGCGAGTTGAAGGAAGGGATGAAGATTGTGATGGTTGGTTTTGGTGCGGGATTGACGTACGCGGGTACGTACTGCACGTGGCCGAATTTGTAAGGACAAAACGATTTCGTAAAGCGAGAAACGAAAAAAAGAAAAGAAGGTATCAAAATGAAGAAAGTGATGATTACGGGCATTGGGATGCTCTGTGCAAACGGGAACGGCAAGGACGCGGTGTGGTCGGCGATAAAGGCTGGCAAGCCGGGTGTTGGGCCGATTACGAAGTTTGACGCCTCGCGGTGTACGAGCCGGATTGCAGGCGAAGTGAAGGGATTTGAGGAGTACGCGTTTGGGAATGGGCTATTGGACAAGCGGGAGGCGCGGCACATGGCGCTGTTCTCGCAGTATGCGGTGGCGGCGTCGGTTGAGGCGTGGCGCGATGCGGGGTTCACGGATGAGAACAAGCCGGATATGGATCGCGTGGGGGTGCTGATTGGTAATGGCATTGGTGGTTTAGATGTGACGGGCGAGAGCTACAAGATTTTGTTTGATCGCGGGCCGGATCGTTTGTCGCCGCTTGCCGTGCCGAAGTTGATTCCGAATGAGGCGGCGGGGAATGTGTCGATTGCGTTGGGGGCGAAGGGGCCGGCGCAGGTGATTGTGACGGCGTGTGCGTCGTCGACGGATGCGCTTGGGTTTGCGCTCGATATGATTCGCGCGGGGCGTGCGGATGTCGTGATTGCGGGCGGCACGGAGAGCGCGATTATGGAGTTCACGGTGGGCGGCTTTATGAAGATGAGAGCGTTGTCGACCGCGTTCAATGATACGCCGGAAAAAGCGTCGCGTCCATTCAATGCGGACCGTGATGGTTTTGTGATTGGTGAAGGTGCGGCGACGGTGATTTTGGAATCGGAAGAGCACGCGAAGGCGCGTGGGGCGCGTGTTTATTGCGAGCTTGCGGGGTATGGTGCGACGAGTGATGCGTACCACATTACAGCGCCGGATCCGTCGGGTGATGGGGCTGTGAAGGCGATGGAGATTGCGATTAAGGACGCGGGTTTGGATAAGAGCGAAATTGATTACATCAATGCGCATGGCACATCGACGCATTTGAATGACCAGATGGAGACGAAGGCGTTCAAGCGTGTGTTTGGTGAAGAGGCGGCGAAGAAGATTAATGTTTCGTCGACGAAGTCGATGCACGGGCATTTGCTGGGTGCGACGGGGGCTTTGGAGGCGGCGATTACGGCGCTGGCGATTCACGAAAGTTTTGTTCCGCCGACGATCAATTATGAGAAGCCGGACTTGGACGTCAATGTGGAAGCGGGCGAGACGCCGCTGGATTTGAACTACACGCCGAACGTGGGGGTGAAACGCGAGATTCGCGCGGCACTTTCGAGCTCGCTTGGGTTTGGTGGGCATAACGGTATTCTGGCATTCCGCAAGGCGTAAGAAATAGAAAGGTGGCACACGATGGACTTCCCGACATTCAAGAACGTTTATAACAAAGCGGGCATTGAGCTGTTGCCGCATCGTCCGCCGTTTCTTTTTGTGGACACGCTGTTTAGCGCGGACGAGACGGGTGCGATTGGTGAGTACACGTACACGCTGGAGAAGAATGATTTCTTCAAGGGGCACTTTCCGGGGTATCCGGTGGTGCCGGGCGTGGTGCTGGTGGAGACGATGGCGCAGGTTGCGGGCGCGGCGCTTGTTGCGCGTGGAGTCGTCGGTGGCGATGAGGGTAAGACCGCGGCATTTTTGCTGGCGTCGGTGGACGAGGCGCGTTTTCGCCATCCGGTGCGGCCGGGGGACAAGATGACAATTGTGGTTGAGAATGTGAAGGTGCGCAAGCCGTTGGGGATTTTCAAGATGAAGGGGTACGTAAATGGGGAAGTCGCGGCGGAATGCGCGGTGAAGTGCATGATTGGAGAGCGATAAGAAGATGATTCGCATTGTCGAAGAAGGAGACGCGCGCATTGCCAAGTTCAATGCGCGCCCCGCTTTTCCAGAGGAAGCGGAGAAGGCGGCCGCGGCAGTTTTGGCGGACATTCGAGCGCGTAGCGACGTGGCGGTGCGCGAGGCCGTTGCGAAGTTTGAAGGCTACAAGGGGCGCAACCTGGTGGTAACGGAAGATGGCGCGGAACTCGCGGCAAAAATTCCTGCGAAGATTCGCCGCGCGGTGATGGATGCGCACAAGCGGGTCAAGCGTTTTTCGATTGCGTCGCTGCGGAAAGATTGGAAGATGAAGACGTCGCGCGGGGGCGTGGAAGGCGAGTTCTTTTCGGCGATGGATCGCGTGGGCGTGTATGTGCCAGGTGGGACGGCGCCGCTGGCGTCGACCTCGATTATGACGGTGACGCTGGCGAAGGCGGCGGGCGTCAAGGAGATTGTGGCGTGCACGCCGGCGGGCAAGACGGGGGAAGTGAATCCTGTTTTGGTGTATGCGCTGCGGCTTGCGGGTGCGACGGAGATTTATCGCGTGGGGGGCATTCAAGCGATTGGGATGATGGCGTTTGGGACGAAGACGTGCCGCAAGGTGCAGAAGATTGCGGGGCCGGGTAATGCGTTTGTGACCGCGGCGAAGCGTCAGGTTTATGGCTATGTTGCGATTGATCAGGTGGCGGGGCCGAGCGAGATTGCGGTGTTGACGGATGGTTCGGTGGACGTGCGTTGGATCGCGGCAGATTTGCTTTCGCAGGCGGAACATGGTAGCGGGCTTGAGAAGTCCCTTTGCGTGTGCACGTCGAAGAAGCTGGCGGAGGCGATTCGTACGGAAGTTTTGGCGCAGACGGAGACGCTTTCGCGCAAGGCGTTGGTGCAACGTGTGATTGATCGCGAAGGCATTTTGATTGTTGTCGCGAAGAATGTGAAGAGCGGGTTGGAAGTTGTGAATCAATTTGCGCCGGAGCATTTTGAAATCATGACGAAGGATGCGCTCAAGGTGATGAAGGGCGTGCGGAGCGCGGGTGCGATTTTTGCGGGGCCGTGGACGCCGGAGTCGGCGGGTGATTTTGTCGCGGGGCCGAGCCATGTGTTGCCAACGGGCGGCGCGGCAAATATGTTTTCGGGGCTGACGCCAGATGACTTCCGCCGTCGTCATAGTTTTGTTTCATTCACGCAAGCAGACCTTAAAGAGACGCGTGCGACGATTGAAGCCTTCGCCCAAATTGAAGGGCTGGATGGCCATGGTCGTGCTGCGACAATTCGCTTCCAATGACCTACTTTCAACGCAACGCTTACAAGATCGCGACGGGCTTTGCCTCGCTTCTTTGGCCGCTTTTTCCAAAGCGCCAACGCATCGCGATTGATAACATTCTTCGCGCGAAGATTACCGACGATCCGAAGGAAGCGCGGCGGATTGCGAAGTATTCCTTTGCACATTTGGCGGGGCATATTGCCGAGGCCATCTTTGTTCCGAAGGTGGTGAACGCGGGGAATTGGCAAGAGCATTTGGACGTGACGACATCGGCGACGCCTGCGGTCATCAAGCTCCTTTTGCATTCACCTGATACGCCGATTATTCTCGCGAGCTCGCATCATGGCGTGTGGGAAGCGGCGTGCAACATTCTTTCCATTTCGCGCCCGATGATTGCGATCACGCGCATTCAGAACAATAAGTTTGTGGCGAACTGGATGCGCAAGCATCACTTCCGCGGGCCCGTCATGCTGGTCAATAAAAACAATGGCTTGACGCCCGGCGTTCTTCATAAATGGAAAGATGATTGTGCCGCGCTGACGCTTCTCATGGACCAGTATAACTACCGCGGTGCGCTTGTGAAATTCATGGGCCGCCCCGCGCGTACATTCACGACGGCCGCGCGCCTTGCGATTCGTTCGGGTTACCCGATTGTGGTTGGGTCCTTCGTCCGTGATGCACCTTATAAATATCGCCTCGTTGGTGGCGACCCGATTTATTTCAAGAAGGACACCGACCTCAATGAAGCCGTCCAACTCTTGAACGACCGCATGGAAGAGGCGATTCGCGCCGTCTATCCTGAGCAGTATCTATGGGCCCACCGGAGATGGCGTGATGATTGATCCGCGCGTCTCATTTGCTTTGCAGATTGCCTGCATTGCTCTGACGCTCGTCTTCTTTTGGTCGACGGTTCTTGTTCTATTGGGGCTTCTTTGTCGCGCCAAGATTCATCCGAAAGCGAAGCGCCGCTTGCGCTTTGCCGTTCTCATTTGTGCGCGCAACGAAGAGCGCGTTATTCGCTTGCCGGTACGTTCCACGTTGATGAGCGCCTACCCGCGTGATTGCCGCGAAGTGATTGTGCTAGCGGATAATTGCACGGACCAAACTGCCGCGGTGGCACGTGCGGCGGGCGCGACCGTGTGGGAAAAGACGACGCCGAGTCGCGGCAAAGGCGACGTTCTTGCGTGGGGTATCGAGCAAATTCAAGCGCGCGGCACTTTTGATGCGGTGGCCGTTTTCGATGCCGATAACATCATTGCCCCCGAATGGTTTGATGTGATGAACGATGCGTTGAACGATGGCGAGAGTGTGGTCACGGGTTGCCGCCATGCCTCCAACGCGCGCGCCAATTTGATTGCGGGGTGGTACACAATTTATTGGGACATGATGAATGAACTTTCCAATCGTGTCCGTACCAATTTGGGACTTTCGGGGAAGTTGACGGGGACGGGTTTTGCGTTTCTTCTTTCGGCCTTAGGCAAGGAAGGGTGGCACACGCGCACGATGGTGGAGGACGTTGAATTTACGGTGCAGGGCAATCTTGAAGGGCGGCGCGTGGCGTATGTGAGCGCGGCACATTATGCGGATGAGCAACCCGTCACGGCGCAATATATGTGGCGGCAATTGCGGCGCTGGTCAACGGGTGGGTGGCAAGTCGTGGGGCATTACTTTGGACCTTGGCTGGGCTCACTTTTCCGCCAGCCTTCGTGTCGGTTGTTTGATTCGTTCTTTGCGATTTTGACGGGGATGTCGGTTGCGTTCATTTTGCTTTTCAATGTGCTGGCGTTGGTGGTGAGGTTGTGCTGTGGGGAACCGCTTGCGAGTGCGTGCCACTTCTTCTTCTGGATTTTTGGCTTTGTGTTTGTGATGGGATGGTTCACGGCTTGGGCGGCGGTGGCCCTATCGCAAGAGAAGCGCCGCCCGAAAGTTTGGGCCATTTTGCTTTTCCCCATTTTTTCATTGATTCTTTCTGGGTCCGTTTTGGTGACGCTCGTCATCCCAACGCGCAGTTGGAAACCGATTCCGCATAACGGCGAGAACGATTAAAACAATTTAGTCGTAAAAGCGTAAAAGCTTATTGCAAAGAAAATAAATATGTGCAAGACTCCAACGATGTTTTGCATTTCACGGAATTGACGAAGACGAATACAGGGATTTTCAAGCCGAAAGAGATTGAGAAGATTCTTGCGAAGCTTGATAAGGTCTTCCACAAAGGTGAATAAGAATCTGGGCGCGCGGCAGTTTTCAAGGGGAGAAGATGGTCGGGAGAGGGGGTTTCTTTGGGTGGGCGAAGGGGTTTTTATGGGTGCGAAAGGGTGTCTCTTGGAAAAA
>CAVGIZ010000143.1:0-6687 GCA_963629255.1 Anaerovoracaceae bacterium | reverse complement strand
GGAGACCAAAGAAGAGCACTTTTGGCACAGGACAAGGGGTGGAACGAGTGTTTTTGTTGAAGGTGGAAGCGAGTGTTTTGCCGCGTCGTTGGCGAGGGGGTGGTAAAAAAGTGCCGCGGGGAGGAGAGGGGGTGGGAAGGGGTCGAAATGGGAGAATTGGCGGAAGAGGAGTGAAAAGGGGGGCAAAAGGCGTCCGAGAAATGTTGCAAAAAAGCGAATGGAGAAAAGAATATCTATTCAAAAAGAAAGAAAGTTAAAATAGATACTTGACTAGCGATTCAAAAAAGAGTATACTATACGCCCATCAAGCCTGGAGAAGGTACTTTGGGCGAGGTGCTGAGCTGGGTGCGAACTTGGTGAGGCAGTTGAACCTGGAGAGCGATCTTTGGGTGGTACAAAAAACAGAAAGTAGTTAGATATGGAAAGCGCAACAAAACCCGCTGAGGCTGTGGACAACGGTCTTGCGGAACTCGAAGAAACACTTGCGCGCGTGAAAGCGGCGCAGAAAAAGTACGCGTCGTACTCGCAAGAGCAGGTGGACGCGATATTCAAGGCCGCGGCATTGGCCGCGAACCGGGCGCGTATACCGCTCGCCAAGATGGCCGTTGAAGAGACGGGCATGGGTGTTGTGGAAGACAAGGTGATCAAGAATCACTTTGCTTCTGAATACATTTACAACGCATATAAGAATGTGCGGACGTGCGGTGTTGTGGAGCGTGATGAGGCGATGGGTATTGAGAAGATTGCTGAGCCGATTGGTGTGATTGGCGCGGTGATTCCGACGACGAACCCGACCTCGACGGCGATTTTCAAATCGTTGTTGGCGATTAAGACGCGGAACGGGATTATGATTAGTCCGCACCCGCGTGCGAAGAAGTCGACGATTGCGGCGGCGAAGGTTGTGCTGGACGCGGCGGTTGCGGCTGGTGCGCCTGAGAATTTGATTGCGTGGATTGATCAGCCGAGCTTGCCGAAGACGAATATGTTGATGCGTGAGGCGGACATCATTTTGGCGACGGGTGGTCCTGGCATGGTGAAGGCGGCTTACAGTTCGGGCACGCCGGCTGTTGGTGTGGGCGCGGGCAATACGCCGGCGATCATTGACGAGACGGCTGACTTGACGCTGGCGGTGAGCTCCATCATTCATTCGAAGACGTTTGATAATGGTATGATTTGCGCGTCTGAGCAGAGCGTGATTATTCACGATGCTGTGTATGACGAGGCGAAGGCGTTGTTCCGCAAGATGGGTTGCCATTTGTTGAGCCCGGCGGAATTGGAGAAGACGCGTAAGACGATTCTCATCAATGGCGCGCTGAACGCGAAGATTGTCGGTCAGAAGCCGGTGACGATTGCGAAGCTGGCGGGCTTTGATGTTCCTGCGGACACGAAGATTTTGATTGGCGAAGTTGAGAGCGTGGACTTGAGTGAAGAGTTTGCGCACGAGAAGCTTTCGCCGGTGTTGGCGATGTATCGCGCGAAGGACATTCAGGATGCGTTTGCGAAGGCTGAGCGTTTGATTGCGGACGGCGGCTTTGGTCACACGAGCTCGATTTATTTGGACCCGGTGACGGAGGGAGCGAAGTTGCAGGAATTCGAGGCGCGGATGAAGACGTGCCGTATTCTTGTGAACACACCGAGCTCGCAAGGCGGCATTGGTGATTTGTACAACTTTGCGCTGCGGCCGTCGCTCACGTTGGGGTGCGGCAGCTGGGGCGGTAACTCCGTTTCGGAGAACGTTGGAGTAAAACATTTGATCAACATCAAGACAGTGGCAATGAGAAGGGAAAACATGCTGTGGTTCCGCGCGCCTGAGAAGGTGTACCAGAAGAAGGGGTGCCTCGCGGTGGCGCTTCGTGAACTCGGTGAAGTGATGGGCAAGAAGAAAGCGTTCATCGTGACGGATTCCTTCTTGTACGCGAATGGCTACACGAAGCCGATTGAGAAGTCGCTCGAGAAGCAGGGGATTATGTTCACGACGTTCTCGAACGTGGCGCCGGATCCGACCTTGGCGTGTGCGAAGGAAGGCGCGAAGTTGATGGCGTCTTTCAAGCCGGACACGATCATTGCGGTGGGTGGCGGCAGTGCGATGGACGCGGCGAAAATTATGTGGGTCCTCTATGAACATCCGGAAGTTGACTTCCAGGACATGGCGATGCGCTTCATGGATATTCGTAAGCGTGTTTACACGTTCCCGAAGATGGGCGAGAAGGCGTACTACATTGCGGTGCCGACGTCGGCTGGTACGGGTTCTGAAGTGACGCCGTTCGCGGTGATTACGGATGAGAAGACGGGCGTGAAGTATCCGCTCGCGGACTATGAGTTGATGCCGAAGATGGCGATTGTGGATGCGGATATGCAGATGAGCGCGCCTCCGGGATTGACGAGCGCGTCGGGCATTGATGCGGTGTCGCATGCGCTTGAGGCGTACGCTTCGATGATGGCGACGGACTATACAGATGGGCTTGCGATTCGCGCGTTGCAGACGATCTTCGAATATTTGCCGCAGTGCTATGACGCGGCGGTGACGAAGGTGCCGAATCCGAAGGCGCGTGAGAAGATGGCCAATGCGGCGACGATGGCGGGCATGGCGTTCGCGAATGCGTTCTTGGGTGTGATGCACTCGATGGCGCACAAGCTGGGCGCGTTCCACCACATTCCGCACGGCATTGCGAATGCGCTGATGATGGAAGAGGTGCTTCGTTTCAACGCGGATCCTGTGCCGCGGAAGATGGGCACGTTCCCGCAGTACGATCACCCGCACACGCTGGAGCGCTACCTCGAGATTGCGGACGAGCTGGGCATCAAGGGCAAGTCCAAGGGTGAGCAGTTCAACAACCTCATCAAGGCCATTCGTGACCTGCAGACGCGCATTGGCATCAAGCCGACGATTCGCGATTACGTCCCGGATGAAAAGGACTTCCTCGCACGTTTGGATGCGATGGTGGAGCAGGCCTTCGATGACCAGTGCACGGGCGCGAATCCGCGCTATCCGCTGATGTCGGAGATCAAGCAGATGTACTTGAACGCCTACTATGGCAAACATGAGAACGTCTAATAAGGAAGGAGAATAGTCATGGCAAGAACAGCAAAAGCAAAGAAGGTTGAGAAGGCCGCGAAGGTTGCCGCGCCGAAGGCTGTGAAGGCGCCGCGCGCGGTCAAGGCGGGCGTGTTGATGGAGCGTACGGACAAGGTTGTCACCCGTGATAAGGACACGGTGTTGAAGATTTTTGGGCCGAGCTACAAGGTCAGCGCGATTCTGAACGAAGCG
Source organism: Anaerovoracaceae bacterium (assembly GCA_963629255.1). Lineage (GTDB taxonomy): Bacteria > Verrucomicrobiota > Kiritimatiellia > RFP12 > UBA1067 > UBA1067. Next base: position 3,419 of record CAVGIZ010000143.1, on the reverse strand, counting down.
ATGAATGAAGCGCGTGCCGCGGAGACGGGTTTGCCTGTCGCCAAGGTGCTCGAAGTTTTGAAGCTTCGCGATCACTGGTGCATTCGTCGTGAATTCATTGAAGGCAAGACGCTTGCGGAAGCGATCAATTCGGACCGCAAGAATCTGACGAAGTACTTGAAGGAATTCGTGGCGATTCAGTGCGCGATTTTCCGCAAGACGTCGGAGCGCATGGGCAATTTGAACGACAAGCTCGACAGCCAGATTTCGGCGTCGCCGTTGCCGAAGGAAACGCGTTATGACTTGCACATGAAGTTGCAGTCCATGCCGCGCGGCAAGGCGCTTTGCCACGGTGACTTCAATCCGTCGAACGTGATTATTACGCCGAAGGGCGATTGGCGCGTCATCGACTGGAGCCATGTGCGGTTGGGCGATCCGCTTGCGGATGTGGCGCGCACGTACCTCCTGTTCTGGCTCTCGGGCCATGTGGCGGCGGCGGAAAAGTATATGACGCTGGCGTGCGATGCGCTCAAGGCTAAGGTTCCGGACGTTCAGAAGTGGCTGCCGATCGTGGCCGCGGCAGAATCCTCGAAGGAACAGTCGCCGAAGAATCACGAACTCTTGCTCCACTGGGCGAGCGTGGTTGATTACGAATAAGGTTTGGACCTGTTCGCTGAAAGGAGCCACGTGTCGCCTGACGCGCGGCTCCTTTTCGCTTTCAACATAGTATGAATTTTCCACAACTGAAGATTTGCGGCGTGAATGATGTGCGCTTTGCACGGCGTGCGGAAGAACTCGGCGCGGATTACCTGGGGCTGATTTTTGCCGCGGAGAGTCCACGTGCGGTGACGGTCGATGAGGCGCGGCAGATTTTGAAGGCGCTTGCGGGTTGGACGCGTCCCGTTGGGGTATTTATGCACGAGACGGCGAAAGAAATTGCCGCGGTCGCGGGTGATTTGAATCTTGGGATTGTGCAAGTGCATCGGCGGCTTGATCAGAAGGATTTTGCCGCGCTGAAGGGGAAGGGGCTGGAGGTGTGGGCGCTTGCGGGAAGTGCCGCGGGCGATGCGTTCTTGTTTGATTCGACCCATGGGGATGGGGAGAAGGAGTTGCGGTTGGACGTGGGGCGCGCAATCCTCGCGGGGGGTATTTCAGAGGCGAATCTTGACGCGGCGGTTTGTTCGGGCGCGGCAGTTATTGATGTTTCAAGTTCGCTTGAAAGCGCGCGCGGCGTCAAGTCTATCAAGAAGCTCAACTCGTTTATGCAAAAGTGGGCGAGTAAAAAAGATGAAAATTCTGCTGGTAATTTGCGCTGAAAAATGGTATACTATGCGGCCTTGATACAGAGGACTAGAAACTTATGCAGATTCAGATTCTCAAATCGAAGCTTCATCGCATTCGTGTAACGGAAGCGTGCCTTGATTACGAAGGCTCGTTGACGCTTGATCCTGACGACATGGAAGCCGTCGGGATTATGCCGTATGAAAAGATACTTGTCGCGGACGTGGAGAACGGGAATCGCTTTGAGACGTACGCGATTTGTGGCAAGCGCGGCAGCCATGTGTGCTGTTTGAATGGCGCGGCGGCGCATCAGGGCAAGGTGGGCGACCGCGTGATCGTGATGGCGTTTGCGCTTGCGACGCTTGAAGAAGCCCAAGGCTGGGTGCCGCGGGTCAAACATTTCTAACGATCCTCTTTGTACGCACTCTGTAAAATGCGCGGCAAATTCGGGACGGAATGTAAAACTTTTTCATCTTTCAGGCGCGGGAAAAGTGCCGCGGAAGGTGTTTTATTCTTTTGGCACGCTCTGTGCTTTCCCTTTCGCTGTATGAACAATTGGATGCGAGACGATTTGTCTTTGGAAACGCGCGCCGGGCTGTTCCCGTGCGTGCGCCATCCTTTTGTGCATCAGTCAAACAAAAACCACAAATACTAAAGGAACAAAAAACAATGAAACCGTCTACATTCACTTCTTTCGCGTGTGCGTTCGCGCTCACGACGATGACCCTTTTTGCCGCGCAGGAACAAACTGCCGCGGAGGAGGCGACCCCCGAAACTGCCGCGGAAGGTTGGCACTACGATCCTGGTTCGGGCCTTTCCTATGGTGAGGTGCCCATCGTCACGGCCTCCTTCGCCCTTGCGTTCGACTCGAAATACTTGAGCTATGGCCTTGCCGATAATAACGAGCCCATCCTCACGCCTTCGGCCGAAATCACGTTCGCTGATTGGCTGACCTTTTCCGTCTATTCCATTTTCGATATGACGAAGTATGGTCGCAAGCACGTGGACGAGGAGGAAATTTATTGCAACCGCGCGGGCAAATATGTTGAACTCGATCCTGGCGCTTCAATCGGTCATACGTTCAAGGCGGACGATTATGATTGGTTGCCGACGACGATTGAATTCTCGATTGGCTATATGTACGAATATCATCCGCGGTCCTATAACACCGCCGACGCCGATACGCAATTCATTACGTTTGACATCTCGCTGCCGGACCTTTGGCTTGAGCCAGCCTTCTCCTATGAACGCGACATCGACCGCGATAACGGTACGTACCTCAACCTTGAGCTCGGCCATACGTTTGAATTGTGCGACACCTTTTCGCTTCGTCCGTCCATTGCACAAGGCCTGGGCAACACCCAACGCGTCAAGGGCTACCTCACGAACCACCATACGGAAGAACCCCTCGATCATGGCGGGCTGATGGATACGTGCATCAAGCTGGACGCGGAATGGGCCCTCACCGATTGGCTCACGCTCGGCGGCTATGTGGCCTATTCGGATTACATTTTTGACCAGAAGATGCGCGATGCGGCGCGTGATTACGAAGCCAGCGGCACGTGGGACCACAGCTATCAATTCACGTGTGGACTTTCCGTGACGGCGACATTCTAAAATTTTGTTTCATATTGCATGAACCTCTCGCGCGGCAGAAATGCCGCGCTTTTTTCTAATGATGGGGCAGTTTAGTGGCAACGTGGGTACTACCCTCACGAATGAATAGCGTTTTTTAGGGGTTTTTAGTGAGTATGGGCAAAAAGTGGGTAGAAGATACAAAGGCGCGTAAACGCCTTATTTTATTGGGGATTCCTCATTTTTCACTGGCTCGGGCGGCTGGATTCGAACCAGCGACCAATTGATTAACAGTCAACTGCGCTACCACTGCGCCACGCCCGAACGGGGTGAAAACAGCGCATATTATACCATATTTCAGCGCGCAACGCAAGAGGGAAATTCAAAAAAGTGAGATTTGTGATGATTTTTGCCGCGGAAGGCGTAAGAATATAAAGAATAGTCGTACAGAACGTATTGAGGGGACAGATTTTAGCCACAAGAGAACATAAAGATTTTGGAATGGGATTTGCCGCGGGAGGGGGTGAGATTAAAAAAGGGGGTTTTCGGGGGGTGAAAAACCCCCTTTTTTGGGGGTCGAAAAG
>CAVGIZ010000142.1:0-6705 GCA_963629255.1 Anaerovoracaceae bacterium | reverse complement strand
GCGACTTCGTCGCCTGTCGCGGTTACCAAATGCCAAGTTTCAAATATGGGAGGATTTGTTTTTCAAGAGTAATATCCAAATCGAAGAGCGCAACCCCCGCAAGCCCAAACCGCCGCGCAATGTTAATTTGGTCAATCACCTGCCGCGCATTGAGGCGCGATTCATTCGCCGTCACACCAAGCCCCGCAATCGTTCGCCGCGCATGTGACTTGATGGCCCCATGTTGCGCCATATAAGAAGTAAAGCGCGTCATGTCTTCCGTATAATCCATTGGCACAACATAATCAACCGTGCCAGACGAAAGCCAACTATCCCAATCTTGCCCCACCGACGCCACGCACGCGGGATACTTCCCCAAAACTGCCGCGGTCAGCCAACGCGGCCTCTTCACACGCGAGCGCGCCGACATCACAAAAGATGAAATCACATACGCCGCATTCTTCGGTTTCACGCTCCGTTCGTACCACCGCACAAAATCAAGATGAATCCCATTCAAACTCGGATACTTCACTTGCAGTTCATCAATCGCATTCAAAATGTGGTCACGAACTTCAGGTTTGGCCGGATTGAGGTATTCCGTTTCTTTGCCTTCTTTTGTCTTGAGGCACCACCCACGCCGACGAAATTCCGCCAGCCGCTCCGGCGTCGCACGCGTCGCCGTAAAACACAAAATCCACGCATGCACGCGAATACCATACTTTTTTGCCGCGGACAAACACGCCGCCAACTGATCCCCCTCCTGTTGATACGTCTTCGACCGCGGCAATCTATCCGATGGATAATGTGCAAAGCCCGCGCCCGCCACATTCACAAAAAGATCCGTCACCCGCGCCTCCTTCAATTCACGCATCGTCTGCGCCCAATTACCAGGATAAAGTCCACACCCCGAATGATCCCACACCGCATGAATCTCGCCCGCACGCGGCACTTGCCGAAGCGCATACGCCCGCAACGATTCGTGTTGAACCTTCGCACGCGCCGCGGCACTTTTTGCATTCCACAATTTCGGCGCGGCCGCCCCACAAAATGCCGCGACAAGTTGCGCCTTCAAATTCTCATCACCATCTGCAAGCAACACATGCGTCATCCAATACCCCGCACTCGACGCTATCCACGCCGCATCGCCCGAACCGCGCCCCAACCGATCCGCCCACGTCGCAAGCGTGTACGACTTCCCCTTGATCGGCGCCGCACGCTGCAACACCGTCGACGTCTGCCGAATCGTTTGGGGACACCCCGAAAGCGACCGCACATCAAACGTCATCTGACTCCACGCCCCTGGATACGGCGCCGTGCGATAACCCAAGAGCTTAACGCCCATCATGTTCGCAAGCACAGGCGACGCCGAATGAAAAACAACAAGCTTCCCGCCACGCGCACGATAATTCTTCAAATGCGAAATTTCTGCCGCGGTCGGCTCATTGAAACCAAGAAGAAATGTAATCTTTGCCGACTGAATCGAACGCGGCAAATCTTTGGGCGTCGTCACTTGTGAAGAAATTGATTGCGCAGAAAGCCAACGCCGAATGTGATTGGCGAGTGACGTGTAATAGCCCGGGTCATGCGCAATAATCGCAACTTCCGAAGAAACCGCAGAAACTGCCGCGTTCGCGGCAAAACTAAATAGCAAGATTGCGATGGAAACGCACCGAGCAATCATTCGCCTCAAATTCGTCTCCATCGCAATCTCGTTAGACTTCGCCCGTGTTAGCGGTTCGTCGCGTAAAGCGGCCCGAAGTTCTTGCACGCACGATAGTCCGCGCCCGTCGGATCATCCGACGCGCCAAACAAGCCCCAGCAATGCGGCTGGAAGACCTTCTCTTCTGGCACGTTGTGCATCGCAACTGGAATACGAAGCATCGACGCAAGCGTAATCAAGTCCGCGCCAATGTGGCCATACGCAATCGCGCCATGGTTCGCCGCCCACGCATTCATCACGGAATACACATCCTTGAAGAAGCCCTTGCCGGTGAGCCGCGGCGTAAACCACGTGCACGGCCATTCCGGATTCGTGCGCTCCATCAACGTCTTCTGCTGCTTCGGGTCAAGCGTGACCGACCAACCTTCCGCAATCTGAAGAACCGGGCCCTGCCCCTTCACAATCGAAATACGCGTCATCGTCAGCGGCATCCCCTTCGGCGTCAAGAACGAGCTCGAGAACCCGCCGCCGCGGAAATACTCCACGCCCGCCGGCACCCACTTCGTTGCCTTCAACGTCGCATCAATATCCTTCTGCGTCACGTCCCACCAATTCTTGAAGACGCTCTTGCCCTTCTCCTTCATCTCGCCAGCCGCATCCAAGCAGCACGAGCCAGAGTTGAGCAAGTGAATAATCCCGTTCTTCGCGTCCTTCGGCAAACCCTTGCCCGTCGCGCGCTTAACCGCCGCGTCCGACCAATACGTCCGCACGTCCGCAAACATCGACGCCTTGTTCGTCAACAGCCACATCAAGAGCATGCAAATCCCGTTCAACGAATCATTCTCCGTTGCGAGAATCTGCGGCATCTTCTTCCCGTTCCAATCGAACGAACTGTTGCAGAAAACTTCCGTCACGTCGCCATTTGGCCAGTGATCCGTCCACTGCCGCTGACCCTGGAAGCCGCCCGCAATCGCGTTGCGCCCAACAGCCTCTTCACCAAAGCCCATCTCCTTCAGCTTCGGATTGCCCGCCATCATGTCGCGCACAATGATCGCCATCTTCGCAATGAACTCCCAGTCCTTATCCTTCGCCTCGCGGCTCTTCTGAATCTTGACCGGATTGTAGTCCTTGCCTTCCTTCAAATTCTTGCGCATCCACGCCAGCGCCTTCTCGTACTCTTCCTTGTCGTAAATGCCCTCTTCAATACGACGCAGAATCTCGCACTCGTCCATGTTCTCCGGCGCAATGCCGAGGTAGTCCTGCATGAAGTTCACATCCACGAACGACCCCGCAATGCCCATCGCGGACGTACCAATCGAAAGGTAGCTCTTACCCTTCATCATCGCGACTGCGAGCCCCGCCTTCGCAAAGCGCAAAATCTTCTCCGCCACATCCGGCGCAATCTTCGCCGACTCATCGCGGTTCTGCACCTCGTGACCATAAATGCCATACGCCGGCATCCCACGCTGCGCATAACCCGCCAGCATGCACGCCAAGTACACCGCACCTGGCCGCTCCGTCCCGTTGAATCCCCACACCGCCTTCGGCATCTGCGGATCAAGATCCATCGTCTCCGTGCCATAGCACCAGCACGGCGTCACAGAAAGCGACACCCCAACATTATTGTCGCGGAACTTATTCGCACACATCGCCGCTTCAAAGCGACCGCCAATCGTCGTATCCGCAATCACACACTGAACCGGCGTGCCATCCGGATAACGAAGATTCTCAGAAATCAGCTTCGCAGCCGACTTCGCCATCTCCATCGTCTGATTCTCGAGCGACTCACGTACGCCGCGCCGACGACCATCAATAATCGGACGAATCCCTACTTTCGGGAAATCATTGTTCGTCCACACTGTCTGCTTTTGATTCATCTGTTTTGACCTTTCGTCTTAGATTTATGTTACAAAATTAATTACCTAAAGTTTTCCCAGATACGCCTCCCTCGTTCCCGGCCGAATCCGATGCCGCCTCCCACTTAACATTCCTCAAATAAAGCTGCTGCTTCGCACCACTTGTCGATTGCCACTTGGCCGTCACCGACCCAGCCTTGTTCGTATACACAACCGTCTCATACGTCGTCTGATTAGAACGTCTTGCCACAGCTACACTACCAACCCAAAAGCTATAAGCATTATCATCATCGCACGCGTCATACTTCCAATCAAACGTCAACACACCATTCCCAGGCAACACCGTCCACAACTCAGAATAAGGTTCCACCGAAGAATCCTTCTGACTGCTCTGAGCATATTTCCCACTGCTCACCGCCGTCCAGCCCAATTGCCCCGCAGTCGTCTCAAACGACAAACTCGTACACCCAAGCGCCTTGTTGAAATCAGAATCATATTCCTGATCGCCGCCACCTTGATCACCACCACCGCCATTCGCCTTCCAAATCGCATACAACGCCATCCCATTCTCCGCAAACCCAATTTCGTCTCCCGCGTGATAAGAAGTGCCGCGCCCGTCCTTCGCCGTATTCCATTCGCTAAACACATATCCCTCACGCTCAAACATATTCGTCACAGTAATCTTATTCGCCGCGCCCAGCACCCTTTGCGTAACATTGCTCGCGCTCCCATCATTCAAATAACACGTAATCCCCCATTCCCAAATCGCATACAACTTCATCCCCTCCTCAACCACAATCTTCGCACCATCCTTATACCTAATCGCAGTCGCCCCCGCACTCGTCCCCCAACCCGCAAACACAAATCCTTCACGCGTAAATGTACTCTTCGGCAACTCAGCCGTCGCCCCAAAAACCACCTCAATCGCCTCCATCTCGCCCTCGCCACCATTCGCTTCAAATTGAATCTGCGGCTTCCAAATCGCATACAACTTCAACCCCGCCGCCTCACTCGAAACTGCCGCGCCCACTCCATACGCCTCACCCGTCCCATTCGTCTCCGTATTCCAACCCGCAAATCCCCAGCCCTCACGCGCAAAACTATTCGCCGCAATCGCGCTCCCCGCAACCGCATACACCTTCTGCTCCTTCACCTTCCCACCGCCCAAACCATCATCATTCTCACAATACGTCACAACCGAATAATCCCCCGCATCAATCGCATACCACTTCACATTCCGAACCTCCAACGCCCCCGCATCCTCCGCATACGAAACCCAACTCACATTCGTCGGCACCTCCTCACTCGTAAATCCAACTTGCACCCCACGCCAATCCACGCCCGGCACATCCAAAACCTTCTCTTCTCCCTTCCAAAATCCACACGCCCCAACATCCGCCGCGCTCGCAACCTTCCATTCAAACGTCAATAACCCAGCCTCGCCAATCCGCGCCTCCATCCGACTCCCCTCATCCCCATTCGCCGCGGCACTCTTCACCCCTTCCGTCCCAATTTCCCACGCACCATCCCCATCCGACTCAACCACAATCTGATCACATCCAACCGCTCGCGAATAATCCGTCCGCAAATCTTTCCACACCGCATACAAATGAACCACATCATCCGCCTTGCTCGTCAAACTCGCCACCCTCTCCCCAGCTTCCCAATCCGCCGCCTCACTCTTCGGACTCCACGCCCAACCCAAAAATTCCCCAGTAAAATTCGTCGTCCCACATGCCGGCATCAACACAACCGAACCATACTCCAACTCCTGATCCCCCGTCTCGCCCACATAATAATCCGCATTCGCATGAAACACAATCTTGTACGTGTACGGCTCCCACACCGCCTTCAACACATTCGTCGTCCCAGGTACCGCCACATCTTCCACATTCCGCCGCGCAATCCCTTTCCCTGGCGCAAATTCCCAATCATTCGTCGTCACCCAACCCTTAAGCGTATACCCAACTCGCGCACCCTCCGGCATCTCCCACGCCTCATCATACGTCTCATACCCCTTCACATCTATTACGCCCCTCAGCCCATCATTCCAATCAAACCCAACCCAATACTTCTCATACCGCCAATGCGCATACAACTTCGTCACCGTCTCATCAAAATTATTATCCCCCGTCACCTGATACCCACCTTCCTTCTCCGTGTACCACCCCTCAAAAATATAATCCGCCGCGCTCACCTCCGGCAACTCCCACTTCCCATCCTTCGATTCCCAACGCTCCGTCCAATCAATTTCCGCCGCGTCCAAATTCTTGTCAAACTCCACAAGAAATTCTACTCGCTCCCACGCCGCCGTAAATACAACATACGCCCCAACTTCCTCCGTCAACCCCGGCGCCTTCTTCCCTGCATTATACCCCTTCCCCCCAAACATCCATTTCTTAAACTGATGGTGCTCCAACGTGTATGTGCACTCCGGTAACTCAATACTCGTCGTATACGAAACATTAAAATTCGTCGCCATCTGCTCACCAACCGCCGCCACATCCCCGCGATCATAAACCTGATGATAATAAATATCCAACATCATCGGCATCAACTGACCATGCACCCCCGTCACATCATCATACCCAATCGTCACCGGATTCTCACTCGGCACCATCACATCTTCATTCTCCAACTTCCTAATCCCAACCGCATTCCACAACGCCAAATAATATCCCTCGCTCGACTCAACCTCAACCTTCACCGACCCACCCTTCTCTATCGTGAAAAATCCAGACTCCTCCACCTCCACACCATTCGTCAATACCCCTTCGCAATGCTGAATATACTCAGGACCACTAATTGAAACTACACGTGGCGTATCCACTGCCATAACCGACAGCGTCACCATCAGCCCACAGACCATCAAAAGGCCTCTCACAAAATCCTGAAGTAGCTTCATGTCGTATATTATACCATATTTCCGCCGCGCTTTCAATCCCCATCCACAAAAATCCGCCGCGCCCCACTTCCTTCCCCCGCGTAAGCAACCTAACCTCTCTCCACCTAAATGCCCCTGTCCTTGCTTCCACCCCAAAAGCCCCGTCCTGCCTTCGCGGGGGAGCGGGGGCCGCACCATCTAAAACCAGCTTTACTTCGCTTGCATTCTGTCATCCGCCACTAAGCTTGTCCTCACCTTCGCGGGGGCGCGGGGGCCGCAGGTCCCCGTTGTCATTGTTTCCCAAACCTGTCTAACCTGTTCAAATT